>JANMBS010000007.1:0-4624 GCA_031360525.1 Thermomicrobiales bacterium | reverse complement strand
TCAACGCAGCCGCCAGGAAGCGGTCGGTCCGGTCGTCGAGGTGGAGCGTCGTCCGAACGAACAGCAGCTGGCCGAGTGTGCGCGGGTGGAAGGCGAGTGCGACCTCGAGCGGGACGGGTTCGACCCCCTCGCGCGGCGATCCATCCGATCCTGCGGCGGGGACCAGGGATCCCGGGTCGCCGGGCTCGGCCGAGACGCGTGCCCCAAGTGCCAGCCAGTCGCGGGAATTGGCGTTCCAGGCCAGACGGAGCTGGGCGAGCCGGGTCGTCGCCTGGGCGCGGGTCGCCGGCTCGACCTTGGCCGCGGTCAGCAGGTGGGCGAACGGATTGAGGTCGTTGCCGACGCCGACCCGGCCCTCGGCACAGGCCTGGAGGGGCGTCGTGCCGCGCCCGGAGAACGGGTCCAGGACGACGTCACCGGGCCGCGAGTAGCGCGCGATGAACGCGTGAGTCAGCGCAGCCGGGAAACTGGCAAGGTACGAGCACATCGGGTGGAAGGCGTGGCCCCACAGGCGCTGCTGGTCCTTCCACTCGGGCGCGAGCGAGATCGGAGGCAGCTCGAGTGGAAGCTCGAGGGCGAGCTGGCCCGCGGTCGTGATACGCGCCGGACGTGCCGACATGGGCGGTCCCGGTCCTCCCTGTCCCGAGCGCCGATCCCGGTCGGTGCGTCGGGTCGCGGAGTGTAGCACGCGGGATTCCCGGCTCCGGGGGCCCCTGGGAGACGCGTGGCCGTTGCCGTTGTGGCCGTCGTCCCCCTGTTCCCCCTAGACTCCAGCCACGTCCCCGTAGCTCAGCGGACAGAGCAGCCGCCTTCTAAGCGGAAGGTCCCAGGTTCGAATCCTGGCGGGGGCGCCACCACGGGACCGACGCCATGGACGAAGCACCCGGGATCGTTGCGCTCATCCCCGGCTACCAGGAAGGATCCAGGATCGCGGCCGTCGTCGAGGGCGCACGCCGATACCTGCCCGTCGTGGTCGTCGACGACGGCTCGACGGACGACACGGCTGCCCAGGCCGAGGCGGGCGGCGCCACCGTCCTCGTGCAGCGCCCGAACGCCGGCAAAGGTGCCGCGCTGCGGGTAGGGTTCCGCCACGCTCTGGGGCACGGAGCGGTGGCCGTGGTGACCCTCGACGCAGACGGCCAGCACGATCCGTCGGAGATCCCAGCCTTCCTGGCCGCTTTTGCGGCCGGCGGCGCGGAGCTCATCATCGGGCGGCGCGACTTCGCGACCATGCCCGCGACCCGGCGGCTCTCGAATACGCTCGGTGGCTGGCTCTTCTCGGCAGCGGTCGGTCGTCGCGTGGCAGACAACCAGTCAGGGTATCGGCTGATCGGGCGTCGGCTGATGACTGCCCTGCTCGACAGCGACGAACCCGGTTTCGAATTCGAGGTCGAGATGATCGCCCGCTGCATCGCCCTCGGCCTGCCGATCGCCGAGATCCCGATCCGGACGATCTACGAGGGCGAGCCGAGCCACATCCGCCCGTGGCGCCATTTCACCCAATTCATGCGAGTGAGCCGCGACGCCCGCCGCATCGTCAAGCGAGGTTGACCTGGGCCTCCGAAAAGAGTCGAAGTGGCCCCGCGCACCGTCAATCGCCCACCCCCATTGCCCAGATTGCGCTATCGACGTACCATCACACGCCCACGGCACGGGACGGAGATACCGGGAACCGTCGGCCGGCCGGTGGACCGCGGGAGCGCGATATGTCCGATCAAGACTCAGAAAACAGCCCGACGGGCCAGACAGTCGAGTCCAGCGGGTCAGCCTCGTTCAGCACGAACGGCACCGAACCCGCAGGCTTCGGCGAGGGAGCCTCGACTGAGAGCGGATTCCTCGCCGAGCTCGCCAAGGCGATGCAATCGACCGCCGCGGCCGAACAGGCACGCTCCGCCGAGGAGACCGAGCAGCGCCGCCAGTCGCACATCGACGCGATCCGAGCCCGCGAGGCGATCGAAGCGGAAGAGTTGCGCGAACTCGCCAAGGATGACGTCAAGGGCATCGATGCCTGGTCGGACGGCGAGATCAAGCGCATCAAGCTCGAGCGGGAGCGTCGGATCGCGGCGCGCCGCGAGCAGCTCCAGATCCGGCTCGAGGAGCATCGGACCGTCGTCGGCCGCGAGGTCGAGGCCGTCGAGGCCTCAGTCGGAGCTTATCGCGCCGACATCGCCGAATACTTCCGCCGCCTCGAGTCCGAGACGGATCCGGTCGCCATCGCGAGATATGCCGGCAGCCGTCCACCGTTCCCCGATCTCGAGCAGATCGCACCGGACCAGGTCGCCGGGAGCACGGACTCTCGGCCAGCGGCCAACGAGACGTGGGCACCGGCGTCGCTGGAGACGACCGACGCTCCTGCCGAGGTCGTCGAGGCTCCGGTCGAAACCATCGAGGCCGTCGAAGTCGCTGCCGAGCCGGAGGCCCCGGTCGAAGCCAAGGACCCCGCCACGGCCGAGCAGGAGACTCCTCTGATCGCGGTCATTGATCCGGAAACAGGCAGCGAAACGCCCGAGCAGTCCGACGAGGCCGTCCCGGTCGCGCTCCAGGAGGAGCCAGTGACCGCCGAGGGCTCCGCAGAGGGTTCCGAAGGCTCTGAGAAGCCGGAGGAGGCCAAGGAGGAAGAGCCAGTCGGTGCGGTTGTGATGCCACGGAGCACGGGCGCCGGCTCGTGGCTGCGCTGGCCGAACAACTCCGGCTCAGACCCCGACAGCTAGACCGGTTCGCGCGGAGCCAGACGGGCTTTACGGTGCCACCGAAGTGCCACGTCGCCGCGGACCGCGCCGTGATCCGCTACGGCGTCAGGCGGTAGAACCTGAGCGCGTCGTGCTCGAGGTCGTCGAGGATCTCCGCCTTGCGGAACCCGGCGGCCTCGGCGTAACTGCGCAGCGTGTCCGCGCGCATGACCGTGCCAGTCCCGGCCGAGGGCCGGTCGGTCATCGCCGCGGGCAGGCAGCAGGTGATGCTGAAGCCGTAGAACAGCCGCTCGGTCAGGTCGGCCGGAGCCGTGAAGGCAGCGGCCGTCTTCTCGTCGGCGATGATCGCGCTGCCGCCGGGGGCGAGCATCCCGCGCATCGCCTGGAGGACCTCGACCGGCTTCGAGACGTCGTGGAGCGCCTCGATCATGACCGCCAGGTCGTAGCGGCCGGCGGCTTGCGGATGACCGGCGTCACGCGTCTCGAACGTCACCCGATCGCCGACGCCGGCCGCCTCGGCATTCACACGCGCCAACTCGATCGAGAGCGGATCGAGGTCGAAGCCGTCGACACGCGCGTTCGGATAGGCGCGAGCGATCGCGATCGATGCCCAGCCGACTCCACACGCCACGTCGGCGACGCGCGCCGGCGGGTCCGAACTGAGGCGCTCATGGACATCTGGGACGGCCGGCAGATATTCCGACCCGAATAAGTTCACGAGCCACGGCCGGTTCGCGTCGCCTTGTGCCTCGATCATGTCGCGGCCGTAGTCCGACCATTCGACGCCGCCACCCGAGCGAAAGGCATCGAGGAGTTGCGGCAGGACGCGGGCGCAGGCCACGATCGCCCGGGCCATCGGAGCGATCGAGTACGGACTGTCGGGCTCGGTCAATGCTTCGGCATGGCCGGGCGGCAGCGTGAAACGGCGATCGTCGGGTGCGGCGGTCGTGTCGTCGACGAGCAGGATCCCCGATGCAGCCTGCTGTTCGAGCCACTCGCGGGCATAGCGCTCGGCGATCCCGGTCCGCGTCGCCAGCTCGCCGGGCGTCGCGCTGCCGTCCCCGACCAAGGACTTGTACAGCCCGAGCCGGTCGCCGATCACGACCGACAGGATGTCAAAGGCGCCGACCCCGGCCTCGAAGATCCGGCCGACGAACGCGTCCGGCGTGAGTTCGCGCTCCTCGCCGACCATCATGGCTTCGCTCATCTCGTCCCCTCCCTCTCGCTCGTCCCGATTGGTTGCCACTGTAGGACGGGCAGCCGGACGGCTCAAGCGAGACTCACACGCCGCGCCGGAACGGGACCTCCTCGAGGAATCGCCGATCGCCGAGGCTGCGGCCGGCGAGTCGGTGGCCGTCGGCGCCCCCGCCGACTCATGCTGTGACGGGATCACGCCCGTGTGCGAGGGCCGAGCGTGACCGCGGCCGGGCCGCTCGGATTGCGTTCGAGTGCGAACGCGACGTGCGCCGCCTGAGCCAAAACCAGCCCGGCGGCGGCGACGGCCTCCACATGGGCCAGGCCGACCAGGCGGACACGCGTCGCGAGCCCCAGCGAGACGAGGGCGACACCGGCTTCGATCTCGGCAAGGTCGGCGTCGAAGGGCTCATGCGTCGCGCCCGGGAAGGGCACGAGGGTGGTCGGGTCCATGCCTCAAACCTAGTCTCGGGACCCAAGAGGCGAGCCCCCGGACGCCGCGTCAGGCGCTCAACAAGCGCTCAAGTCGGGGCGTCCGCGTCGGCGATCCGATAGCCGATCCCGGGTTCCGCGGTGATCAGCGCGCTCGCTCGACCGGATGGGTCGGCCGCATCGAGCTTGCGACGAAGCCGGCTGACGTAGACGTGGAGGTAGTGCGCCTCCTCGCCGTACGCCACGCCCCAGACGGCACGCAACAGGCGGCCGCGTGTCAGCAGCCGGCCCGGCTGACCGATCATCGT
>JANMBS010000001.1:0-11094 GCA_031360525.1 Thermomicrobiales bacterium | reverse complement strand
AGGTAGGTGAGCCGACCAACGTACGGGTCGGCGGCGGTCTTGAAGACGCGCACCAGCAGTGGCCCCTCCGGGTCCGGCGGGACGCTCACCTCTGCGCCGCTCTTCGAATCGCGCGCTGTGACCGGTTTCTCGTCGGCGGGGGAGGGGAGGTAGCGGACGACCGCGTCGAGCAGGGCACGCAGCCCGATGCCCTTGAGGGCGCTGCCGACGAGGACCGGCGCCAGGATCGATTCCTTGACGCCCTTGCGCAGGCACGCCTCGAGCTCTGGGTCGGAGATATCCTCGCCCTCGAGGTACTTGGTCAGGACGTCGTCATCAGCCTCGGCGGCCGCCTCGAGCAGCTGATCGCGGCGGCTCGCGACCTCGCCGGCGAGGTCGTCGGGGATCGGGATCTCGACCTCGGTCGCGCCGTCGAGCCGCCAGGCCTTCCGATGGACGAGGTCGACGTAGCCCTCGAACGTCTCGGCCGCGCCGATCGCGATCTGGAGCGGCGCGATCTTGTTGCCGAAGCTCGCCCGCAGCGCATCGAGCGCCGCCGTCGGGTCGGCGTTCTCGCGGTCGCCCTTGTTGATGAAGAAGCAGGCAGCAGTCCCGGTCCCGCGGCCCAGCGCCACCGCGTGCTCCAGGCCGGCCTCGACGCCACTCGCCGAGGCGTCCATGACGAAGATCGCGCCGTCGGTCGCGGCAAACCCCTCGATGACGTCGGCGATGAAGTCCGGATAGCCCGGCGTGTCCACCAGGGAGATCCGGGTCCCGTCCGATTCGAAGGTCCCGACCGCGAGGCTCAGCGACTCGCGCCGCTTCTGCTCTTCGGGCTCGAAGTCGAGATGCGCCGACCCCTCGTCGACGCGACCGAGCCGCGGGATCGCGCCGGCTCGAAAGAGGAGTTGTTCCGCGAGCGTCGTCTTGCCCGAACCAGCGTGACCGGCCAGGACGACGCTCCGCAGGTGGGGGAGGTCGACGCTCTTCATCGTCATCGGCTTCGTCGGTCCTTCATCTGCAACAGGGAGGGGACGTCCGGGGCGAGCGCGGGGTGCGGCCATGATAGTCCGCTACACTCCGGCCCGCGATGTCGCGTGTCGAAAAATGATCAGGTCGCTGATGCTCCGTCGAACCCTCTTGGCCTTTGCGCTGACGCTGGCCGGTTGTTCACAAACGCTGACTCAGGGCAGTGATGCGCCGGCAGCTTCGACGCGTGCGGCCGCGATCGCTCCTGATACGGTCATCGACGGATACCTGATCGGGCTGCCAGATCAAGCGTGCGAGCGAATCGCGAATCCCGAATGCGTCAAGATCCTGAACTTGGCCAAGGCGCGGAGTATCAATACGGCCGGTGGGCGCGAGTCGATCGCCGATTGTTCGCTCAGCATCGCCGAATGTGACAGGTTCACAGGCGTGGTCGCGGCTCCTGGGTTCAGTAAGCGAACCGGTGTAGCCGAGGTCGTCGGGCTCGCTGAGGATGCGATGCTCAGTAAGTGGCCAGATCTCGATCCAGCCGCAATTGTTGCCTTCGGCCTGTATGCGCAGAGTCAAACCGGGTGGAAGGACGCAAGCGGTGCGTATGTCCGGAATCAGAGCGCCCCGTATTACCTGGTTGTCTTCGACTTTGCCGACGGTACGCGTCATGTCGCCGGGATCGTCTGTGGCACAGGGGAGTGCTGGGCGCACGGTCCCGATGACCTGAATGCATCACCCCCGGTCGATGTCGTCAGCTCGGCGGGCCAAGAGCCCCTTCCGTCGCCGTCCTGACCGACGGCAGATCCCACCGGGCGAGAGCCTGGGGCGAGGCTCGGGATCTCCTCCGATAGTCCGCTATACTCCGGCCCGCGATGTCAGGTCACTCAAAATGGTCCACGATCAAGCGCGCGAAGGGCATCACCGACGCCAAGCGCGGCGCGCTGTTCACCAAGGTCGCCCGGGAGATCTCCGTGGCTGCCCGACAGGGCGGCGGCGACCCTGATGCCAACTACCGGTTGCGCCTCGCCATCGAGAAGGCGCGCTCGGTGAATATGCCGGCGGACAACATCAAGCGCACCATCGACAAGGCGACCGGCGGCGGCGATGCCGAGCAGTTCGAGGAGATCGTCTACGAGGGCTACGGCCCGGGTGGCGTGGCGGTCCTCGTCGAGGCTCAGACCGACAACCGGAACCGCACGGCTGCCGAGGTTCGCTCGATGTTCGCCAAGTCCGGCGGCCAGCTTGCCGGGTCCGGCGCGGTCGCCTGGCAGTTCGAGCCGCGCGGGCTGATCGCCGTGCCACGGGACGGGGTGGACGCCGACGAGGTCGCGCTGACCGCGATCGATGCCGGAGCCGAGGATGTCGACACCGACGGCGACGAGACGATCGACATCTACACCGCACCCGCCGAGCTGGAATCGGTCCGCCTGGCGCTCGAGGCCGCGGGGATCGCGGTCGAGTCGGCCGAATCCGCCATGGTTGCCAAGCAGACCGTCGAGCTGGATTCGTCGAAGGCGCGCCAGGCGCTCCGCCTGGTCGAGCTGCTCGAGGATCTCGACGACGTGTCGCGGGTGACCGCCAACTTCGACATCCCCGAGGATGTCTTCGCCGAGGTGGCTGGGTGAAGGTCCTCGGGATCGACCCGGGGACAGCCGCGCTGGGGTACGGGATCGTCGAACGCAGCGGTGGGCGGCTGCGCGAGGTCGACCACGGCGTCCTCAACACCAGCCCGGACCTGTCGCTGCCCGAGCGACTGCTCGCGATCCATTCGCTCGTGGACGAGCTACTGTCGCTCCACCAGCCGGACTTCATGGGCGTCGAACGGCTCTTTTTCTCGCGGAACGTCCAGACGGCGCTTGGCGTCGGCCAGGCTCGTGGCGTCGTGCTGCTGGCCGCGGCCCAGCACGAGACCCCGGTCCGCGAGGCGACCCCCAACGAGGTCAAGAGCGCGATCGCGGGCTACGGCGCGGCCGACAAGGAACAGGTCCAGCGGATGGTCCAGCTGGTGCTCGGGATGAGCGAGCTGCCGCGGCCGGACGTCGCGGCCGACGCACTGGCCATCGCGACCTGGGTCGCCAACACGGATCGTGGCGAGGTCCTGGCCACGGCCGGGGTACTGGACCGGGCCGCGATCGCGCCGATCACCCGTGGCGAGACGCCGTACGAACGCGCCGTGCGCGAGGCATTGGCCAGCGAGCGCGCCGAGAAGCGCAGCGCCTCATAGCGTGGCCGGGGCAGGCGGCGACTGGGGGAGTGTGCCTGTCAGTCACCATGGACGTGCCGAAACCGGCGGACCCGCCCACTGCGTCGCTCCTCGGTCGCATTTGGTGCCTGTTAGTCACCATGCTCGTGCCGAAACGGGCGGACCCGCCTACTGCGTCGATCCTGGGTCGCATTTGGTGCTTGTCAGTCACCGCGACGGATCGACCGTGATCGCAGCGGCGCCCACGGCCACCTTCGGCGTGTCAGTGGGGACTGCCAGGCACCCAAACGAGCCAACCAGCCGGGGGCATGGGCGGTGATCGCATCGGTCGAGGGGGTCGTCGGCGCCGTTGCCGCCGATTCGCTGGTCATCGAGGTCGGCGGGATCGGCTACCGGGTCTTCGCGGCGCCGGCCGTTCTCGCCTCCGCCCAGCCGGGCAAGGTCCTCAAGCTCCACACGTTCCACCTCGTCCGCGAGGATCAGCAGGCGCTCTACGGCTTCCGCTCCGTCGAGGAGCTGGGCTTCTTCACCTTGCTGCTGACCGTGAACGGCGTCGGACCCAAGGTCGCCCTCGCGATCGTCGGGTCGCGGCCGACGCCCGACCTGCAGCTGGCGATCATGGCCCAGGACCAGGCCGTCCTCGTGTCCATCCCCGGGATCGGCAAGAAGTTGGCCGAGCGGATCATCTTCGAACTCAAGGAGAAGGTCGCCGCGGCCGGCGTCTCCGTCTCCGGGCCGTCGGTCCCGGGAGGGGCCGCCAGCGAGGGCGAGATCGTGGCCGCCCTCCAGGCGCTCGGCTATTCCCTTGCCGAGGCCCGCGAGGCGTCGCGCGCGGCGCTGGCCGACGTCGGTGTCGACTCGAGCCTCGAGGAACGGGTCAAGGCGGCGCTCCGGAGCCTGCTCCGCGACTAGACGCCGGGCTCGTCCAGCCCGAGCCGGACGGCGATCGTGGCGGCCTCTGTGCGAGTCTCGACGTCGAGCTTGGCGAGGATGTGCGAGACATGGACGCCGGCCGTGCTCTCGCTGATGAACAGCGTCTCGGCGATCCGTCGGTTGGTGTAGCCCTCGGCGACCAGGGCGAGGACCTCGCGCTCGCGGACCGTCAGGCCGAACGGGTCGGCGGGCCCGGCGGTCTCGTACGGCTCAGTGGCTTCGGCGGCGGTCGACGGGGCCCGGGCCGCCGCGCCATCGTCGGGCGCCGACAGGTCGATGCGCATGCGTCGACCCACGCCCGCGATCTCGGCCTCGAGCACCGACGCACCGATCCTGGTGGCGATCGCGTGCGCATCGCGGAGCGGCGCGACCGCTACGGCCAGGTCGCCCCGCCCGGCCCACGCCTCGGCCGCCCGCCAGGCCACGTACGCCTCGGAGAAAGGCGCCGGTCGCGCCGCCACCGCGGGGCGGATCGCCTCCCACGTCGCCGGATCGTCCTCGCCGGCGGCTCGGGCGAGCTCGGCGGTGCAGATCGCCATCCGCCAGCCCAGCTCACGCTTGGCGAGCTCGTCCTGGTCGGGCAGGCGCTCCATCGAGGCCCTGTAGAGATCGACCACCGCTCGCGCCTCGCTGACAGCTGCCTCGGTCGCGACCGGGTCGCGCGCCGTTCGGGCTCGGACCGCGACATCCGCCGCCGCGTGGAGGGCCGGCATCACCAGCTGGCCGAGCAGGATCGCATCGTCCATCTCGAGCAGCCGGTCCAACCCGTCCCGAGCGATCTCGAATGCCGCCGCAGCATCGCCGCTCCAGAGCGCGATCTCGGTCCCGACCATGTTCAGCTCGATGGCGAATTGAGCATCGTGGATGTTCGTCGCCTCGTCGCGGGCGAGTTCGAGATGGCGGCTTGCGGTCGCAAGGTCCCCTGTCCGCAGGAGCAGGTGCGCGTACGTGCTGTAGAGGTGGATCGTGCTGACGCCCGGCAGGACGTGCTGGACAATTCGCTCAAGGAGGAAGGCGGCCTCCGGGTAGCGCGCCAGCTCGATGAGCATCAGAGCCGCATTCGTCTCCAGAAGCCAGCGGAAGCTGAGCTCGCCGCCATAGCGTCCCGTGCTCTCCGCGCCGGCCAGCGAGGTCTCGAGCGCCTCTTCCACGAAGCCGCCGATCTCGAGCATGCTGCCGAGGTTCGCGTACGAGCGCGGGAGCTCGATGGGGTCGTCGACGATCACGGCGATCGCCAGCGACTGCCGCAGGAGGTCGATACCGGCCGCGATGCTCCCGAGGTTCGCCCGGTCGACCCCGAGGATGTTCAGGGCCCTGCATTCGATGACCTGGGCCCCCGCCGCGCGTGCGCTCTCGACCGCCCGCTCGGCGTACGGGACCGACTCGGCGCACCGGCCGGCGAGCATCAAGTTCCCTGCGAGGCCGGCCAGGACGCGGGCCTCATCGGTCGTCCCGGACGTCCCATCGAGCAGGTCGATGGCCTCCTCGAGCAAGCGAAGCGAGGTCGCGGTGTCGCCGGCCAGCCACGCCGCGTACCCGACCCGTTCCCGAGCGCGCGCCCGACGACCACGGTCGTCGGCCGAGTCGGCATCGATGAGTTCGATTGCGCGCTGGGCGAGGTCGACGGCATGTGCCGCGTCGCCGACCAGGGTCGCGGTCGCGCTCGCCGAGTCGAACAGGTCGGCCAGGTCCCGATCTGTCGGCCGGTCCGCCGGCGGCACGAGGTCCCACAGTTCGATCGCGCGCTCGTACTGTCGACCGGCCTCGGCGTATGCGTAGACGGTGCGAGAGGCGTCGCCGGCTGCGACGGCCGCCTTCAACGCACGAGCCGGATCCTGTGCCAGCCGCCAGTGATGGGCGATCTCGACGAGCCGCGTCGCGGCCGCAACCCCGGCTCCGGCCGGCCGCTGCTCGATGGCACGCGCGTACGCGGCGTGGAGGACCCGGCGTTCCGAAGGAAGCAGCTCGTCGTAGGCTGCCTCCTCGACGAGGGCATGCCGGAATCGATAGCGCTCCACGGACTCGGTCTGGTCGACGAAGAGCAGCTGCGCATCGATGGCACTCCGCAGCGCCACTCCAAGATCGGCCTCCGAAAGCCCGCAGACCTCGGCGAGCAGGGCGTGGTCGACCTGCCGGCCGGCGACAGCGGCGATCTCGACCAGCCTGCCGGCTGGCTCTGATCCGGCGGCGAGGCGGACCTGGAGCACGCCGCGCAGGGTCTCCGGCAGACGCTCGCGACTCCGCCCTGGCTCGTCCGCAGCCGCGGCCAGTTCCTCGGCGAAGAATGGATTCCCATCGGACCGCCGGACGATCGAATCGACGAGGGCCGCGCTCGGCGGCGAGCCGGCGATGCCGGTCAGCAGCTCGACCAGCTCGTCCCGTCCGAACCGCGCGAGGTCGATCCGTTCGCCGCGCGTCTGTCGTTCGCTCTCGGCGAGCCACGCGGTGAGCGGATGGCGTCGATGCAATTCATCGGTGCGGAATGTCGCGACCATGAGCAGGTGCTCGGCGCGCGCGTTGCGGGTCAGGAACGCGAGCAGGTCGCGGGTCGAACGGTCGGCCCAATGCAGGTCCTCGATGAGGAGCATGACGGGCGTCGTCTGGCCGAGCCTGCCGAGGAGCCGGAGGGCTCCCTCGAAGATCCGGGTCTGCAGCCACTCCGTCTGGCCCGTCGCCGCGGCGGTGCCGTCCCGCGTCGCGACTTCGGGGACGAGTCTCGCCAGCTCGGGGAGGCTCGGTCCGGCGGCCTCGGCGATCCGCTCCGAATCGACCTGGCGGACCAGTGACCTGAGGGCTTCGACGATGGGGCCGAACGGCAGCCCGTCGTCCCCGAGCGCGACGGCGCCGCCCTCGATGACCAGCCAGTCTCGATCGCGGAGACGCGCGACGGCCTCCTCGACGAGCCGGCTCTTGCCGACGCCGGCCTCGCCACCGATGAGGACGAGCGCCGGTTGTCCCGACGCAGCCGAGTCGGCCGTCGACAGGAGCGTCTTGAGCTCCTCCGAACGGCCGACGAAGACCGGACTCGTCAGGCGCCGCGTCATGCGCTCCATGATAGGGCCCGGTCGTCGTCCCTCCGCCCCCTGTGGAGGAACGACGCCGGTGCAGGATCAAGCGTGCGAAGCGCCGGTCAGCTGCGACGTCGGGTCGGCCTGGGCCGGTCCGCCGGGTCCCGGCGACGTGACCTGGCGAACGAACTTGACGATGCTGGCGATGCCGCCGCGGACGAGGCCGGGGCGCTGCTCGCCACCACTCCGGGCGGCCCGCTGGAGTGCGCGCTGCTGGAACATGCGCTCGCGGTCCTGTTCCTGGAGCCAAAGGTATGTCTTCGGATGCATGTACATGACGGTCTCCTGTGTGCCTGTCGCCCTCGGGCCGAGGTCGTTGATGACAACCTACGGTTGGAGGGTGGCCCGGCACATCGTGAGGACGCCCCATGCAGGGCTGGTTGCGCCCTTCATTTCCGAAGGGTCCGGGTGGGAAGGGCCTTTAGGAGGCTCGATCCACACCCGAGGGGCCCGCTCGCTGGGCGCCGCGCCCGGAGGGACGCTAGGGGCGTCGACCCGCCAGGGCGTCGGCGTGGCGTTCACCCGGATCGATCGAGGCCCGTCCGGGGCGCGCGGCGAGGTTGGCCAGCGTCTCGTTGTCGAGGATCTCGAGCATCGCGTCGCGCACGTCGAGCATCGTGTCGCGCAGCGCGCACGTGGGCTCGTCCACGCAAGAACAGGGTTCGTAGTAGCGCAGTGAGACGCAGCCCAGAGGTGCCAGCGCGCCGTCCAGAAGCCGGATGACCCGCCCGATCGAGACCGCCGCCGGATCCGCCGCGATCGCGTAGCCGCCGTGCGCGCCGAGGGTCGTGCGCACGATCCCGGCGTGCTTGAGGGTCGCCATGATCTGTTCGAGGAACTTGGCCGGCAGTCGGTTGCGCTCAGCGAGGGTGGCCAGGGCGATCGGTCCCTCACCCTCGCGGCGGACGAGATCGGTCAGCGCACGGAGGCCGTATTCGGAGCGTCTGGAGAGGCGCATGGCGTCATCGTAGCCTCGAAAGCCTAGTCGGGTAGTCGGACTTTCTTCGCATCGAACATGCGTGCGAAATGGCGAACGGCGTGCTAGACTCGCACCCGATGGCCGACGACCTATCGCGCATCCTCTCGGCGGACCTCGAGGACGACGGTGACCTCGTCATCGAGGGCACCCTGCGACCGC
This sequence comes from Thermomicrobiales bacterium, assembly GCA_031360525.1. Taxonomy (GTDB): domain Bacteria; phylum Chloroflexota; class Limnocylindria; order Limnocylindrales; family CSP1-4; genus SPCO01. The sequence goes on along the minus strand of JANMBS010000001.1, from coordinate 2,795 downwards.
GGACGCTCGACGAATACATCGGGCAACGTGAGGTCAAGGCGAACCTGTCCGTGCTGCTGACGGCGGCCCGGGGGAGGGGAGAGGCAGCCGACCACGTCCTCCTGTACGGCCCACCCGGCCTCGGCAAGACGACCCTTGCCACGATCATCGCGCGCGAACTCGGCGTCAACGTGAAGTACGCCTCGGGACCGGCGATCGAGCGGGCCGGCGACCTGGCCGCGATCCTGACCTCGCTCGAGGAACGCGACGTCCTGTTCATCGACGAGATCCACCGCCTCAATCGTGCCGTCGAGGAGATCCTCTATCCCGCGATGGAGGACTACGCGCTCGACGTGATGATCGGCAAGGGCCCGTCGGCCCGGTCATTGCGGCTCAGCCTGAAGCCGTTCACCGTGGTCGGGGCCACGACCCGCGCGGGACGCATCAGTTCCCCGTTGCGTGACCGGTTCGGGGCCACCTACCGGCTCGACTTCTACACCGACGACGACCTGGCTGCGATCGTCGAGCGTTCGGCGGTCATCCTGGGCGTCGGCATCGACGACGCCGCCATCCGTGCGATCGCCCGGCGCGGGCGTGGGACGCCGCGCATCGTCAACCGGCTGCTCAAGCGGGTCCGCGACCACGCCCAGGTCCACGGCGACGGCCACGTCGACGAATCGACCGCCACGGCCGCGATGCGCGCGATGGAGATCGACGACGAGGGCCTCGACTCGACCGACCGCAAGCTGCTGGCCGCGATCGTCCAGAAGTTCGCTTCCGGGCCGGTCGGAGTGTCCGCCCTGGCCGCGGTGCTGTCCGAGGAACAAGAGACCATCGAGGACGTCTACGAGCCGTTCCTGCTGCGTCTCGGCTTCATCGACCGGACGCCGCAGGGCCGCATCGCCACCGACCTCGCGCGCGCCCACCTGTCCGGGCTCGGCTACGAGATCCCGCCGCCGCGCCGCACGGAGCCCGGGATGCCCGGCCTGTGGGACCTGCCCGCCGTGGTGGACCCGCCAGAGATGCCTGAAGCGTGACCGCCCCATACGTCGGGCGGGCGGCCGGCTACGAGGTGACGACGCCACCACCGGCGGATGGTTCGACCAGGGCACGGGCCGGCAAGCTGACGCTGACCCACGGCGTGGTCGAGACGCCGCAGTTCATGCCGGTCGGCACCAACGCGACGGTCAAGGCGCTGTCGCCCGAGGACATCCGGGAGGTCGGCGCCTCGATCATCCTGTCGAACACGTACCACCTATACCTGCGACCCGGCCACGAGCGGATCGCGCGGCTCGGCGGGCTGCACGAGTTCATGAGCTGGGACGGCCCGATCCTGACCGACTCGGGCGGCTTCCAGGTCGTCTCGCTCGGCGACCTGCGCGTGGTCGACGAGGACGGCGTCACGTTCCGCAGCCACCTCGACGGCTCGCTCCACCGATTCACCCCCGAGGTCGCCATCGGCGTCCAGGAGGCCCTCGGCTCGGACATCGCGGTGGCCTTCGACCAACCCGTCTATCCGAGTTCGCCACGGACCGTGGTGGCCGATGCGACCGCGCGGACCCATCGCTGGGCGGAGCGTTCGCTGGCGGCCCACACGCGCCCTGACCAGGCCCTGTTCGGGATCGTCCAGGGTGGCCTGGAGCCGGATCTTCGCGCCGTGTCCACGCGGTTCATCGCCTCGCTCCCGTTCGACGGCATCTGCATCGGCGGGCTGGCCGGCGACGAGACGCCCGAACAGCGTGACGCCACGCTGGACGTCGCGATCCCGCTCCTGGCCGACGACCCGCGGCCGCGCTACCTGATGGGTCTCGGCTCCCCGGCCGACCTGCTTGAGGCCGTCCACCGCGGGGTCGACCTGTTCGATTCGGTGCTGCCGGCCCGGGTTGCCCGGAACGGCCAGCTGTGGATCCCGGGAGGTCGGCTGATCCTCCAGAACACCCGCTTCCTCGTCGACCCGGAGCCCGTTCAGGCGGACTGTCCGTGCCTCCTCTGCCGGTCGTTCTCGCGGGCGTATCTGGCCCATCTCTTCCGGGCGAAGGAGCTCCTTGCCTACCGCCTCGCAACTTGTCACAACCTGACCTTCAGCCTAGACTTCATGCTCAGGATCCGGACCGCGATCCGGGCCGGAACCTTCCCCGCCGAGCTGCCGGATCTGGCCCTGCGCGCCGGCCGGTTGAGTGGCAGTGAAGTCGCGGAGCAGTCCGCGTGAATGGTCGTCCAGTAGCCTGCAATCCAACCCGGAGGAGCATCGATGGGCTCTCGAGATCGTCCGAGCAAGGAACAGAAGAAGAAGCCCAAGGACCGGTCCGGGCAGCCCAAGTTGACGTCGCTCTCGGAGCCGCCGCCGAAGCAAGCGGAACTCATCCGGAAGCCGCGCAAGCCGAAGCCGGTCCGCGAGGAAGAAGCCGACGAGGGTTGATCGCCCGAGGTCTCGCACGGGAGCGTGACCTGTCGGTCCAGGAACCATCGACAGGAGCGTGACGAACCCATGGCGTTGATCGGCGAGCGGGCCGCGGACGAGCGGAACGGCAGCGACAAGGCCCTTGACCGGGCCCAGGCGGAGCGCGGCAAGGCGGTCACGGCCGCGATAGCGGCGATCGAGAAGCAGTTCGGGACGGGCTCGATCATGAAGCTCGGATCAGGCTCGATCCAGGCGATCGACGTCATCCCGACCGGCTCCATCGCACTCGATCTCGCTCTCGGTGTCGGCGGCATTCCGCGCGGCCGGATCACCGAGATCTTCGGGCCGGAATCGTCGGGCAAGACGACGATCTGCCAGCACGTCATCGCCGAGGCGCAGAGGCGGGGCGGCGTCG
>JANMBS010000572.1:0-7404 GCA_031360525.1 Thermomicrobiales bacterium | reverse complement strand
CAGGGCGGGATGGCGGTCGTGCACCTTGCGCATGACGAACTCCTCGACCGCGACGTCGCGGTCAAGGTCCTGCGCCCCGGCTTTGCCGACGACCCGGAGTTCGTCGAACGGTTCCGGCGCGAGGCACGTCACGCCGCTTCGCTCCACCACCCGAACATCGTGACCATCTACGACACCGGGATCGACCCGGACACGGGCAGCGATTACATCGTGATGCAGTTGGTCCATGGTCCGGATCTCCAGAAGATCCTCGAGCGGTCGGGGCCGCAGGCACTGGGCTTTGCGGTACGGATCGGGATCGAGACCGCCCGAGCACTATCCTTCGCCCACGAGCACGGCATCATCCATCGCGACATCAAGCCTGCGAACATCCTGATCGATGGCGACGGTGAGGTCCGGGTCGCCGACTTCGGGATCGCTCGGGCGGCGACCGACACCGGCGCCACGACCGGTGGGATGATCGGCTCTGCCCAGTACGCGAGCCCGGAACAGGTCATGGGCGAAGAGGTCGGCCCGCGATCGGACCTGTATTCCCTCGGTGTGGTGCTCTACGAGGCGCTGACCGGCGTGCGGGCCTTTGACGGACCCTCTCCGGCAGCCGTTGCTCTCGGGAGGCTGCGCGTCAAGCCTCGACCGATCAGGTCGCTGGACCCGACGGTGCCTGGGTCTCTCGAGCATCTCGTCATGCGCCTGCTGGAGCGGCGCCCCGAACTGCGCCCGGCATCCGCGGGCGAGGTCGCGGCCGAACTCGACGGTCTCCGGGTGCGCGACTTGGGTGGGGTGCGTCGAGCTGGGAGCCGACCTCGCGACGGCGTTCGGACGGCGGCCGTCGTGGCGACGCCGTCGGCGTGGTCTCCAGGGCCCCGCGATGAAACGATCGTCGGGACGGAGGATGGCCGCCGCCGCCGCCGTCGTCGCGCCGCTCTCCTCCCGGCTGGCATGGGCCCGGCTGTGTTAGCCATCGCGCTGCTGGTCACCGGCACCGTCGGTGCAATGATTGTTTTCGGGAATGGGGATCGCCGCGAGGGTGGGGTGCTCGACCAGACGCTCCAACAGCCAACGTCGGCGGCAGCCGTAGTCATCGCGACGCCGTCGCCCACGCCATCGCCGCTGCCCGCGCTGGTCGCAGCGCCAACGCCGACCCCGACCGCGAGCCCCACGACCCCACCGCCGACTCCGACGCCGGTCGCCCGGCCGAGGCCGAAGGTCACCCCGCGCCCGACTGCGAGGCCGACCCTTCGCCCGGTGACGGCCGGGCCGGCACGGGACCCGGCCGAGACCGTCGACCGCTTCTACCGCCTCGTCGTGATCCACGACTACAAAGCCGCAGCGACCCTCTGGAGCGCGCGGATGCGCGCGGAATACCCGCCAAGTCGATATATCGACGGTCGGTTTGACGCCACCACCCGGATCGACGTCAACCGCCTTCGGATCGACCAGATGAGCGTGGCTCGGCGGCAGGCCGTTGTCTACATCGACATCGTCGAATACCGCCGCTCGGGAGCACCACGGCGCTGGATCGGGACGTGGGACCTGGTCCTCATCAACGGTGCGTGGCTGATGGACGAGCCGCACCTCAGGGGCGTTTGAACGCGCTCCGCTCGACGAGGATGAGCGTCAAGGTCGTCCTGGACGCACAGGGACGCCGTCTCGGCCCGCTCGATACGCACCTGCAACGGCCGGACCGGCGGACACCAGCATCGGTGTGGTGGGCGCGGATGGAAGATGGGTGAACCGTCCCAGCGGCTATGAGACATCACATCTCCAGGAGATACCGTGCCCCGCGACCTGCTGTGTTTTTCTCACCTTCGTTGGGATTTCGTCTACCAGCGACCCAACCACCTGATGGCGCGCGCTGCACGTGGTCGCCGGGTCTTCTTCGTGGAGGAGCCGATCTTCGAGGATCGAGAATCGATGACGTTCGACCCGGTTGATCGCGACGGGGTTCAAGTCGTCACTCCGCGGCTCCCGACATGGGACGCGAAGGACCCGCAGCCGAACCTCAAGCGGATGATCGACCGCCTTGTCTGGCAGTCAGGTATGGACGACCCGGTGCTCTGGTACTACACACCGATGGCGCTGCCGTGGACGGACCATTTGGCCCGGTCGGCGACGGTCTTCGACTGCATGGATCATCTCGCGGGCTTCAAGGAAGCGCCGACGGATCTGCTGAGATTGGAGGCCGATCTGCTCCGGCGCGCCGACCTCGTGCTGACCGGCGGCGCCCAGCTGTACGAGGCCAAGCGAACGGCCCACCAGAATGTCCATTGCTTCCCGAGCAGTGTCGACGTCGGCCATTTCGGTGCGGCGCGCGGCGATCTGGCCGAACCAGCCGATCAGGCACCTATCCCCCATCCGCGCCTCGGGTACTGCGGCGTCATCGACGAACGGATGGATCTCGAGATCGTGGCAGCAGCCGCGGCCCGCAACCCCGAGTGGCAGTTCGTGATGGTCGGTCCGGTCGTCAAGATCGATCCGGCCACTCTTCCGAGGGCGGCGAATATCCACTACCTCGGCATGAAGACCTATGACGAGTTGCCGGCCTACCTGGCGGGCTGGAACGTGGCGATCATGCCCTTTGCCCACAACGAGGCCACTCGCTACATCAGCCCCACCAAGACGCCCGAGTACCTGGCTGCCGGACGTCCCGTGGCGAGCACGAGCATCCATGACGTCGTCGAGCCGTACGAGCGTCTGGGTCTGGTCGAGATCGGCGATGGTGAGACGGGGTTCGCCGACGCTTGCGCGCGCGCGCTCGCGACCGATCTTCCCGGTCTCAATGCCAGGGCCGACCGCGTGCTCGCCGAGATGTCGTGGGCTCGAACGTGGACTGCCATCGACGCGCTCGTCACGGCCGCCATCGAGGGTCGCCGTGCGGATGCGAACGAATCGCTGGTGGCCGCGGTCCAGACGCAAACCCACGGCCTCGTCGGCCCGGCGCGGCGCCGCGGTCCCGGGCCGGCCGTGGCCACCCCCATCGCTGCGCTCGAGTAGACCGATGAGCTACGACGTGGTGGTCGTTGGTGCTGGTTTCGCCGGCAGCGTCATGGCCGAGCGATTCGCAAGCCAGATGCATAAGCGCGTGCTCGTCATCGATCGCCGGCCGCATGTGGGCGGCAACGCGTTCGATGAGTACGACGAGGCCGGGGTGCTGATCCACCGATACGGTCCGCACATCTTCCACACCAACGCCGCGGAGATCGTCGAGTACCTGTCGTCGTTCACCGCTTGGCGTCCGTACGAGCATCGCGTCCTCGCCCATATGCGTGGCCAGCTCGTTCCGATCCCGATCAACCGGACGACGATCAATCGCCTGTTCGGCCTCGCGTTGCGAACGGACGATGAGGTAGCGTCGTTCTACGCGGAGCGCGCCGAGCCTGTCATGCGCCATCGCTCGTCCGAGGACGTCGTCGTGGCCGCCGTCGGGCGGGAGCTGTACGAGCTCTTCTTCCGGGGGTACACCAGGAAGCAGTGGGGGCTCGATCCGAGCCAGCTCGACGCCTCGGTGACGGCGCGGGTGCCGACCCGGACGAACGACGATGACCGGTACTTCACCGATCGCTTCCAGGTGATGCCCGCCGACGGCTACACGGCCATGTTCGAACGGATGCTCGACCACCCGCGGATCGAGGTCAGGACGGGCACCGATTTCGACGATATCCGAGATGACCTGGACTATCAGACGTTGGTCTACACCGGACCGATCGACGGGTACTTCGGGCACCGCTTCGGCCCGCTGCCGTATCGGTCGTTGCATTTCGAGTTCGAGACGGTTCCGCGTCCTCAGTTCCAGCCGACCGGAACGGTCAACTACCCGGATGAGACGGCCGTACCGTTCACGCGGATCAGCGAGTTCAAGCACCTCACGGGTCAGCGCCATGATGCAACGACCATCGTGCGTGAATTCCCGCGTGCTACTGGCGACCCCTACTACCCGATACCGCGCCCGGAGAACGCAGATCGCTACGAACGATATCGATCGCTCGCAGAGGCGACACCCGGCGTTCATTTCGTGGGCCGCCTCGCGACGTACAAGTACTACAACATGGACCAGGTCGTGGCGCAGGCTCTGGCGACTTTCCGGCGCATCGAGGACGCCGGGAGCCGCGCGGCCTGATCTTCGCCGTGGACCCATTGCCAGGCCCCGCTGCTGGGGCGGCGTCGAGCCGTCCTACGTGACGGTCGGCGGCCGGCATCGCGACTCGCGTCCACACACAGGAAGACCGGTCCCGTTGCCGGAACCGGTCTTCGAGATGGCGCTGCCGAAAGTCAGCCGGCAGGACGCGTCTTCGGAGTTGCCCGGGGCGTCGCGGGCGGCGTCGCGGGGGGCGTGGCGGGGGGCGACGTGTCGTCCGACCGCGCCTGGACGCGAGCTGCCGTCGCTTGCATCTGGCTGTACCAGTCCTGGGTGAGCTGCGCGGCGACGTAACGGCCACCCAGACCGAACGCGAGGCCAAACGCGAGGGCCAGGGCGGCGACGACACCGATGAACAGTGTGTCGACGAGGTTCGTCGCGATGCCGATCTGGTTGATCGCGATGATGACCGCGAACGCGACGATCGCGATCTCGGCGATCCGACCGAGCAGGCGTGCGTTGGTGAAGCCCATCTGCCCGGCGCCGACCTCGATCGCACCGCGCACGAAGCGGGCCAAGATGGGCGCGACCAGCAGGATGACCGCGGCGACGATCAGGTTGGGGATCCAGAGCAGGACCTGGTTCAGCAACAGGCTGACCTGTGTCATTCCGAGGACGTTGGCCGCCGCCACCAGGAAGATGATCCGGATGAGCCATTTGACGAGCTCACCACCGACCACGCTGGGCTGGATCTTCCGGCTTTGTTCACCGTAGACATCGCCACCGTGTTCGGCGAACAGCCGATCCGCGCCGGCTCGCCGGAGCAGACTGGTGACGATCCGGGCAAGCACGCCGGCGATGATCCAACCGATGATGATGATCACGATCGCGCCGATGATCGACGGGATCGCCGCCAGGAACGTGTTGAGAGCGTTGGTCAGGGCCAGGAAGATGGCGTCTCCCCAAGTCGAGACTTCGGTCGTGGGCACAGCTAGCTCCTTCGCGGTGGGGGCGTTGTGAGCATGACGCTACTGCCCGGCAGGCAACGGTGCGACGTCCGCGATGCCAGAGCTACCTTGCAGGCGCGTGACGGATCGCGTCGAGCGCGGGTAAAGGTCGGCGGGCGCGCGCGCCTAGCCGCCCACCGATGCCGTTCGGGTCAGGCGGCCCTCCAAGGCGATCGGTCCATCGCCACGGCGATCCCCGCTTGCGCCTGTCTGGCCAGCTCCGCGTAGGCGTGGCCAACGGGCCGACGGACCCGAGCCATGTCCACCAATCCGAACGAATTGATCGTGTCGTTCGCCTCCCGCATGCAGGTGTCCCAGTCCACCTGATCGGTCAGGCTGTACCAACAGAAACCGCGGATCGGTAGCCCGGCATCACGCATCTCGATCGTGTCATTCCACGTCTCCGCCAGCCAGTCCACGGCCCGCTCGTCGTGATTGTTGGTTTCGGCGAGCATCAACGGCAGCCTGTAGCGGGCGTGCACTTCGCGCGCGAGGGCGGCAAACCCGCGGCGGATCGCCGGGGACATGCGGCCCTGAGCATCAACGGTCCGCTCGTTGCCTTCGTAGTAGTCGAGCCCGACGATGCAGCCTTCGTCGGAACCGTGGCGCTCGAACCAATCCTGCCTTGACGCCGGCATCCCGGTCCGGCGGAGCCACGCTCGCATCATGGAGCTCACGGGACGCCCGAAGGTGAGATCGAAGCCAAGGAACGCGCGCTCGGTCAAGAACCGAGCGTGAGCCTCCGCCTCATCGTTTAGAGGGACGAATGACTCGCACGCATCACTTTGCAGGAAGATCGCATCGGACCGCCGCTGGCGAATGAGGCGCATCCCTTCGACGCCACAGGTGGCGGCATTGTCGAGTGCTCGCACGAACGCGCGATCACTCCGGCGCTGTTCATTCCACCACCCATTCTTGGCCGAGAACAACGCGGTGATGAACGGTTCGTTCACCGGGGTGTACCAGCTGATCCAGGGATAGCGGTCGGCGAATGCAGCCACATACGCCAGGAAGGCCTCTGGCATCGCCGGGTCACCGATCCCGTGCAGGCGGTCGGGTACCGCGAAGTGCAGGAGGTCGGCGATGGGTTCGATCCCGCGTTCCCGAAGACCCGCGAGTGCGATATCGGTCCAGGTCCAATCGAATGTCGATGGGTCACGTGCGACGACGTGAAACGGCACGCCGTAGCGGAGGTGGGTGATCCCGAGACCGGCGATGAGGTCGAAGTCTTCCTCGAACCGACGCCAATGATCGGTGAGCAGGAGCTGGTCGCGGCGGATCCCCCCGCGGATGATCGGCGCCGAGCATTCGATGCCCGTCGCGACGATGAATTCCATGACGGCCGCCCCTCATCTGGCGCCGTGTGACGACGGCGCTCGCCGCCATGGTAGCGAGGCGAAAGGCGCTCGCGTACGACCCAAAGGGACTACGGGGGGACCAGGCTCGGTGAAGCGATAGCCTCAGGAGAGCGGGGCGAACCGAGCCGTGAAGTGGCGCAGAGCTCGCGGCTCCTCGACGATCCGCAGCCCGCGCAGCTCGGCGGCGCGCTCGGCGACCCAGCAGACGACCTCGATGACGTAATCGATATGGCTCTGCGTGTAGGTCCGTCGCGGGATCGCCAGGCGAACGAGGTCCATGGACGCCTCGGTCTCCGTGCCGTCCGGATGACGCCCGAACATCACGGTCCCGATCTCGCACCCGCGAATGCCGCCCTCGCGGAAGAGCGCGACCGCAAGCGCCTGGCCCGGGTACTCGAGCGGAGGGATGTGCGGCAGCAGGGCACGTGCGTCGATGTAGACGGCGTGCCCGCCGACGGGTCGCACGGTCGGGATACCGGCTGCATCCAGGGCGTCGCCCAGGTAGGCCGTCGAGCGGATCCGCTAGCGCAGGTAGTCCTCGTCGACGACCTCGCGGAGCCCCTGGGCGATCGCCTCGAGGTCGCGCCCGGCCAGGCCGCCGTAGGTCGGGAAGCCCTCGGTCAGGATCAGCAGGTTGCGGCAGCGCTCGGCCAGGTCGTCGTCGTTGAGCGCCAGCCAGCCACCGATGTTGGCCAGGCCGTCCTTCTTGGCGCTCATCGTCATACCGTCGGCGAGCGACGCCATCTCGCGCACGATGTCGGGGATCGGCCGGTCGCCCTGTCCTTCCTCGCGCTCGTGGATGAACCAGGCGTTCTCGGCGAACCGGCAGGCATCGAGGAAGAGCGGCACCCCGAAGCGGTCGCACACGGCCCGGACCGCGTGCAGGTTCGCCAGCGAGACCGGCTGGCCGCCGCCGCTGTTGTTGGTGACGGTGACGAAGACCGCGGGGACGTTCTCGGGCCCA
>JANMBS010000569.1:0-4864 GCA_031360525.1 Thermomicrobiales bacterium | reverse complement strand
GGGACCGACTGGTTCACTCGGCTGCGGCCCGGTGACGAGATCGACCTCCTGGGTCCGCTCGGGCGCCCGTTCGAGGTCGACTCGCGCAGCCGCCACCTCCTGCTGGTCGCGGGCGGACTGGGAATGGCCGGGGTCCGGATGCTGGCCGACGAAGCGATCCGCGGTGGGCGCCAGGTGACGTTGCTGTTCGGGGCGGCATCGGCGCGCGAGGTCTATCCGTCGAGCCTCCTCCCCGATGAGGTCGAGTACATCGTCGCCACCGACGACGGCAGCCTCGGTCACCACGGCTATGTCACCGACCTGGTCGCCGACTACGAGGCGTGGGCGGATCAAGCGTTCGCCTGCGGACCGGCACCGATGCTCGCGGCACTGGCGCGCCTGGCGGCCGGGCGTCGCGAACGACTGGGCGTCGCCAAGCTCGGACGCAAGCGGGGCGCCGGCAGGGTCGATTCGGTCGGCTCGCCGGCGGCCCGGCGAAAGGCCTTCCTCCAGGTTTCGATGGAGCAGAACATGGGCTGCGCGGTCGGGGCGTGCCTCGGCTGCGTGGTGATGAGCACGTCCGGCGTCCCGCAACGGGTCTGCCGCGAGGGCCCGGTCTTTGCCGCCGAGGAGATCGCCTGGGACGGTGCCTGGTCGTGAAAGCCAAGCGCCGGGCCGTGACCTCGTCGCCGCGGGTCGCCGAGCAGAAGTACCCGGCGGCGCCGAGGCGCCCGGCGGCCCGCGTGGACCGTGGGGCGACGGTTGCGGGGCCGCGGCCGTCGAATGGCCGGGCGGCCCCGGTGTCGCCGGTCGCGGCAGGCGACGTTGACCTGTCAGTGGATCTGGGGCGCGGGCTCGTCCTGCCGAACCCGATCCTCGTCGCGTCGGGGACCTTCGGCTACGGCGTCGAATACGGGGACGTCGTCGAGGTCGACCGGCTCGGTGGGATCTGCTGCAAGGGCACGACGCTCAAGGCACGGATCGGCAATCCGACACCGCGCGTGACCGAGACGCCGGGCGGGATGCTCAACTCGATCGGGCTCCAGAACCCGGGCGTCGATGCCGTCATCGAGAAGTACGCCGAGACGTGGACGACGTGGAAGACGCCGGTGATCGTCAACGTGGCCGGGGAGTCCGTGCACGACTACGTGGAGGTCGCGCGGCGGCTCGACGGCGTGCCGGGCGTGGCCGGCATCGAACTCAACATCTCGTGCCCGAACGTGGGCGCCGGCGGGCTCCAGTTCGCGATCGACGCGCGGGCGGCCGGCGAGGTCACGGCGGCCGTGCGCCGCGCAACGGACCTGCCCCTGCTCGTCAAGCTCTCACCCAACGTGGCCGACATCCGGCCGATCGCCCGGGCCATCGCCGATGCGGGTGCCGACGCACTGACGGCCATCAACACGCTGTCGGGGATCGCGGTTGCCCCCGGCCGAGCTCGGCCCCTGCTCGGCAACATCTACGGCGGGCTGAGCGGGCCAGCCGTCAAGCCTGTCGCCCTGCGGGTCGTCTACGAGGCGGCCCAGGCGGTCAAGATCCCGGTGGTCGCGATCGGCGGCGTGACGGAGCTGGCCGACGTCCTGGACTTCCTCGCGGTCGGCGCCGTCGCGGTCCAGGTGGGCACAGCGATCTTCGCCGACCCGACACTCCCGGTCCGGCTGGTGGACGAGTTGGCCGCGGAGGCGGGGCGCCGCGGGATGACCTCGTATCGCGACCTGATCGGGACAGCGCTGCCGAAGAAGGCGGGCCAGCCCTCGGCGAAAGGTGTCGAATACCGGCCGTAGCCCGCCTCCGCGTAGACTTCGATCGATGACGACCGTTCGACCTGCGCTCGACGCCGCGTTGCGGCATACCATCGCCCTCCGCACCGAGGCGCTGTTCCGGAGTTCCGGTGCGTTCTACGAGGGCCATTTCCTGCTCAAGAGCGGCCGCCACGGCGACGCCTACGTCGAGAAGTTCCAGGTCCTTCAGGATCCGGCCGCCACGAGCGAGCTGTGCGGGTTCTTCGCCGAGCACGGCCGGGGCCGCGACCGCGAAGCGCTGGTCGACCTCGTGGCGGGGCCGACGACCGGGGGCATCATCCTGGCCTTCGAGACGGCGCGGCAGCTCGGCGTCCGCAGCATCTTCGCCGAGGAGGTTCGGGCGGACGACGGGACGACCCACCGCGAATTCCGCCGCGGCTTCCGGATCGAGCCGGGCGAGCGGGTCCTGCTCGTCGACGACATCCTGACGACCGGCGGCTCGCTCCTGGCGATGATCCCTGCCGTGGAGGCGATGGGCGGCGAGATCGTCGAGTGCGTCGTCCTGGTCGATCGCAGCGGCGGCAAGACCGCCCTCACATCACCGACGACCGGTCGCGTCTACCCGGGCCGCTCGCTGTGGGAGCTGGACCTGCCGACCTACGACCCGGGCCCCGCGACCTGCCAGCGTTGTGCCGACGGGACGCCGCTCCACGCTCCGGGGAGCACCGGGACCGGCTCGATCGCCGCCGGCGCGGCCGCGAACTGATCGCCGCCCCACCTCGAGCAACTGAGTCGTGGATCGCGGCACCCGCAACCTCTACGGGTCCGTCCTCATCGCCCTCATCGTGGTGACGGGCGCCGCGGCCCTCCTCCTGGGTCGTACGTCGCTGATCGACCCGGGCGCTCCGCCGAACGCGACGCCGATCGACGGCGTGATCGTCGCCGTCCGGTCGCAGGGGCTCGACCGGGTCAACGGCTTCGACCTGCGGACCATCGACCAGGGGACGCTTGCGTTCACGCTCGGCGATCTCGAGAACGGCGCCGAGTTCCCGCCGGGCCATCTGGTGGAGCACCAGGCGACCGCCCGGCCCGTCCGCGTCTGGTACCGGACCGAGGGTGGCGACAGGGTCGCGGTCAGGCTCGAGGACGCCCCAAGCTAGGGGTAGTCAGCCGCCGGCAGTGATGACCGGCAGGATCGCGTTCAGTTCGGCCTCCGTGATCGTCAGCTCGTACGAACCCCGGACGATCCCGGCACGGTCGACGGCGAAGATCCACGGCTCCGAGAGAAGACCCCACTGGTTTGTCACGTCAGTGGCGATGAGCGCGTTCCGTTTGTTCGGGTCGAGGACAGGCTGGAGCTGACCGTCCACGTCCTGGAGCTTGTAGGGCTCGACGTTGATGAAGGTCACCTCGGGGTGAGCCGCGGCGATCGGCTTGAAGAGGTCCAGTGTCGGACCGCATTGGGCGGTCTGGCAGAACTTGGGCGTGGCGAAGATGAGCATGAACGGCTTCTTCGCAGCCAGCGCGTCGGCGACCGACGTCTGGTAGAAGGCCGGGTCGGGCTTGGTGTCGGTCGAGATCTTGGTGACGTCACCGCCGGCGTCGGCGACCGTCGGAGTCTTCGAGGCCGGGGCTTTCTGCCCGACCGCGATCGCCGTCGGTGCATCGAGGACCGAGAACGTCATCCGGATCTGTTCACCCTGTTCGACGCCTTCAGCGTTCGTCGCTGTCCAGGTGAATTCGGCGCCCCAGACCCCCGCTTCGGGCAGATCGACATCGACGACATACATGCCGCGCTCGTCCTTGATCGTCCAGACGAAGGTGCCGTCGGCGGTCACGACGGCCTTGTTCGGGTCACGACCGAGGTTGTAGAACGCGACGGTCGCCTTGCGGTCGGGGGCACTCGCGACGCGATTGGCGCTGTCGAGGTAGAGGAACAGGATCCGCGCCTTGCCGCAGGTGATCGCGTTCGAGACGAGGATCGGCGTGAGCGTCGGAGCGACTCCTGTCGGGCCGGGCCAGGTGGCCGCGGCGGCCGAGTCCGGGGCGGTGCCACAGACAGCCCCGGACGGGCTTGCGCTGGGTGCCGGCGTCCCGCATGCGGCGGCCACCAGGGCGAGCGCGGACAGGAGCGGGAGCAGGCGTCGAGGACCCATCGGCGTCAGGGTATCGCGCTCGGTCTGAACCTGCCGTCGGGGTAGAATGGCGGCCCGTGAACCGCTTCCAGAAGCTCGCCGCGCTGACCCTCGCGACCGCTCTCGGGCTGGTCACGATCGGGGTCATCGTGCGCGCCACCGATTCCGGGCTGGGGTGCCCCGACTGGCCGCTCTGTCACGGCCAGCTGATCCCGGCGCTGGACGACACCAAGGCGTGGATCGAGTGGATCCACCGCACAGTGGCCGTGATCATCGGTTTCGAGATCCTGGGACTCGCCCTACTGGCCTTCCTCGACCACCGCGACCGTCGCTCGATCCTCTGGCCGTCGTTCGCCGCGGTCGGGCTTGTCGGGTTCCAGGCATGGCTGGGACGCGAAACGGTCCGCCTGGGGAACAGTGGCGAGTCCGTCACCGCGCACCTCGCCGCGGCCCTCGCGCTCGTCGGGCTGCTGGTTTTCCTGACGGTCCGTGCCGGCTACCCGGCCAGGATCGGCGGGCGTGGCGCCAGCCAGCGCTTTACGCTCTTCGCCGCATTCACGACCGCGATCACGTTCGCGCTCCTGCTCTTCGGGTCTCACGTGACCGCGACCGCGTCGGCGCTCGTCTTCCCGGACTGGCCGCTGATGAACGGCTCGCTGCTGCCGGCCCTGACCGATGTGACCGCCGCGCACGTCCTTCACCGCTGGGTGGCCGCGGTCGTCGGGGCGATCGTCGTGATCCTCGCGGTCGTTGCGTGGCGGACCCAGCGCGATCACTCGACGCTCGTCCGGCTGGCGGTCGGCTCGGCGGTGCTGTTCGCGATCCAGGTCGCGATCGGTGGTGCGCAGGTCATGACGCACCTGGCCGAGTGGACGCAGACGCTCCATCTCGCCCTAGGCGCCGTGATCTGGGCCATGCTCGCCGGATTGACCGTGACGAGCTACTACACGGCCCGGGTGGGCGCGCCGGAGGCCGCGGCGGGCGCCGGCGAGGTCGCGGGCGCGGGCGGGG
>JANMBS010000564.1:0-6960 GCA_031360525.1 Thermomicrobiales bacterium | reverse complement strand
GCGGCGACAAGGTGACGTACACCTACTGCGCCCCGGCCTCCGGGTCGCATTACAACGCGTCGGGTGCCGCACCGATCGCAGCCCGGATCTACGGCCCGACCGACAACGTCATCCCTCAGGGCTGGATCCACAACCTCGAGCATGGCGGCCTGGTGGTCCTGTACAAGACAGACAGCGCGGGCGCCACTCCTGAGGGCCAGGCGAGGTTCAAGTCGTTCTACGAGGCCTTCCCGCCGGTGCCGTCGTGCGGTCCGATCATCGCCCCGTTCGACAAGATGAGCTCGCCTTTCCAGGCGATCCTGTGGGGTCGCGTCCTCCCGCTCGAGACGTTCGACGAGGCACGGATCAAGGCCTTCTGGCAGCAGTGGGGTGGTCGCACCAACCTGGAACAGCTCTGCCCGACGCCGAACCAGAGCTCGGCGCCGAACCAGAGCTCGGCGCCGACGGTGAGCGGCGCGCCATCAGCGGCACCCTCCGCGAGCTGACCGAGGGGACTGCGGTGCGCCTGGTGTCGTACTTCGGGCCCGACGATGCCGCCACCGGCATCGTGGTCGATGACCGGGTCATCCCGCTTGTCGAACACGTCGGGTTCGACGTCGACCCCGATGCGCTCGACGACCTGCGCCGCCGCGCGGCGGCGTTGACGGGCACCCCCGGGCTCCGGATCGATGAGCTGGAACTGGTGACGCCGATCGTGCTCCCCGGCAAGGTCGTGTGCGTCGGGCTCAACTACCGGGAGCACGTCAGCGAAGGCGGTCGTCCGCTTCCGACTCGGCCGCTCCTGTTCTCGAAGTTTGCCAATGCCATCGCCGCGGATGGGCAGCCGATCGTGCGGCCGGAGGGCACCCACGCACTCGACCTCGAGGTGGAGCTCGGCGTCGTGCTCGGGACCAGGGCCCGCCGCGTCACGCGCGCCGAGGCTATGGACCACGTGGCGGGCTACGTCGTCGTCAACGACGTCAGCGCCCGCGACTGGCAGGGCATCCCGGCCGCCCTGGCGGAGGGTGAGATCGGCGACGGCCAGTGGCTGCGGGCCAAGGGCTCCGATACGTTCCTGCCGATGGGCTCGGTCTTCGTGACGGCCGACGAGATCCCCGACCCGCAGGCCCTCCGCATCCGATCGTGGCGCATCCCCGGCAGCGGCCCGGACGCCGGCCGCAAGGTGCTGATGCAGGACGCCAACACCTCGGACATGATCTGGGGAGTGGCCGAGTTGATCGAGTACATCAGCCGGTCGATCACCCTCGAACCCGGCGACGTCATCGCGACCGGGACGCCGTCGGGCGTCGGCGTCTACCGCGATCCGCGGGTCTTCCTCGAGCCGGGCGACTGGGCAGCCTGCGAGATCGAGGGGATCGGCTCCGTCGCGAACCCGGTCATCGACTGGTTCGAGGACATCGATGACGCCGACGTCGTCGAGGGCGTCGGTGACTTCGAGCTCGACGATCTCATCGGCCGGCCGTGACGCCCCGGACCGAAGCAGCCCTGGCCGGACCGGGAGGTCGCTGACCGATGCTCGCCCTGGTCAAGACCGGTCCGGGCGCGGGCCTCGAACTGCGCGACGTCCCGATGCCGGCCGTCGGGATCAACGACATCCTGATCCGAGTCCACAAGACGGGTATCTGCGGGACCGACCTCCACATCGAGTCGTGGGATGCCTGGGCGGCCCGGACGATCAAGCCGCCGCTGGTGGTCGGCCACGAGTTCGTCGGGGAGATCGTCGAGGTCGGGGCCAACGTCGCCGACTTCGAGCCGGGCGACCTCGTGTCCGGGGAGGGCCATGTGGTCTGCGGCCGTTGTCGCCATTGCCTGGCCGGCCGGCGCCACCTGTGTGCCAACACGATCGGACTCGGGGTCGGGCGTGACGGAGCGTTCGCCGAGTACGTGTCCCTGCCGATGACCAATGTCTGGAACCACTGGCCGGGTGTCAACGAGGAGGTCGCCGCGATCTTCGACCCGTTCGGCAACGCGGTCCACACCGCGCTCGCCTTCCCGATCCTCGGCGAGGATGTGCTGGTCAGCGGCGCCGGGCCGATCGGGCTGATGGCGACGGCGGTGGCGCGCCACGCCGGGGCACGGCACGTTGTGGTCAGCGAGCCCAATGCCTACCGCCGCGAGCTGGCGTCGAAGATGGGCGCCACGCTCACCATCGACCCTCGCGACCGGACGCTCGAGTCGGCCTTCGCCGAGCTCGACATGGTCGAGGGCTTCGATGTCGCGATGGAGATGTCGGGCAATGCGATCGCACTGCGGGCTGCGATCGGCGCGATGGCCCACGGCGGCGGGATCGCGATCCTCGGCATCCCGACCGAGGAGATCTCGCTCGACGTCAACGCCATCGTCTTCAAGATGCTGACCCTGCGCGGCATCTATGGTCGCGAGATGTACGAGACCTGGTACAAGATGACGGTCATGCTCCAGTCGGGATTGGATGTCACCCCCGCGATCACGCACCGGTTCGGGTTCCGTGACTTCGCGGCGGCCTTCGACGCAGCCCGGGCTGGCGACTCCGGCAAGGTCATCATGGATTGGATGTCATGAGCCAGCGACCCGACCCCCTCGCCTTCCTCGACGACGAGGTCGCCGCACTGCGCGAACGCCACCTCTACCGGAAGCTGCGGGTGATGTCGTCGGCGCAGGGGCCGATCGTGTCGATCGACGACCGGCGCCTGATCAGCCTCTCCTCCAACGATTACCTCGGACTCACCCACCACCCACGGGTGGTCGCGGCCGCGTTCGAGGCCGTGCGCGAATTCGGGGCGGGCAGTGGCGCGGTCCGCACGATCGCCGGGACGATGGCCATCCACGAGGCGCTTGAAGCCGAGCTGGCCGCGTTCAAGGCCGTCCCGGCCGTCCTCACATTCCAGTCCGGCTTCACCGCCAACACGGGGGTCATCCCGACGATCACCGGCGAGACGGACCTGATCGTCTCGGACGCCCTCAACCACGCTTCGATCATCGACGGAATGCGGCTGTCAAAGGCGCCGCGCAAGGTCTACCCGCACGCCGACGTCGAGGCGCTGCGCGAGATCCTGGGGGAGGCGCGGGCGGCCGGCCGGCCCGGCGGCGGAGAGTGGCGGCTGATCCTGGTGGTCACGGACGGTGTGTTCTCGATGGATGGCGACATCGCGCCACTCCCCGGGATCGTCGATGCGGCCGAAGAGTTCGGCGCGGCCGTCATGGTCGACGACGCCCACGCCAGCGGCGTCCTGGGCCGGGACGGCCGCGGATCGGTCGATCATTTCGGCCTTCACGGCCGGGTCGCGATCCAGGTGGGCACCCTGTCGAAGGCCGTCGGCTCCCTTGGTGGGTACGTGGCGGGGTCGCAGGCACTGCGCGAGATCCTGACCCAGCGCTCGCGGCCCTTCCTGTTCTCGACATCGCATCCCCCGGCCGTGGTGGAGGCATGCCGCGAGGCGATCCGCGTCATGCAGGACGAACCCCAGCTCCAGGAACGGCTGTGGGCCAACACCCGCTCGTTCAAGACAGAGCTGACCCGCCTGGGCTTCGACACCGGCGTGTCCGAGACGCCGATCACCCCGGTGATGATGGGCGACCCGGACACGGCCGGCCGCTTCAGTGATCGGCTCATCGAGGAGGGCGTCTTCGCCCAGCCTGTCGTCTTCCCGACCGTGGCCATCGACAAGTCGCGTTTGCGCACGATCGTCACGGCGGCCCATGCCGACCAGCAGCTCGACCTCGCGCTCGCCGCGTTCGACCGGGTGGGACACGAGCTGGGGCTGATCGCCGGTTGATGCTTGATCCGGGGCGCCGGCGGGGTGGTCCAGTTCGTATGCCGATGGACGGCATCGAGATCGGCCTCCTGGGCGCGCGCTGCCGGGCAACCTGAGGCCCCGATGACCGACCGCCAGGCACGCAACCTGCCGCTCGACGCCCACGTGCACACGAACCTGTCGCCCGACAGCAACGTTGCGATCGATGACTACGCGGCTTCCGCGCTCGAACGGGGTATCGCCGAGATCGCGATCACCGATCACGTCGATTTCGAGCCGGGGGCACCGGCCTTCGCGTACACGACGTTCGAGGACCGCGAGCGGATCGTTCGCGGTGCGGCCGAACGCTGGGGCCCCCGTGGCGTCGAGATCCGCTTCGGGGCCGAGCTCACCTACGACCGCTCGTGGGAGGCCGACATTCGCGCGCACCTGACGCGTCACGCCTACGACTTCACGATCGGTTCCGTCCACGATCGGGTCGACTCGCCGTACCACCCGCGTCGCGTCGCGGCCTGGGTCGAGGGCCGCGCACTGGCCGACATCGTCGCGCTCTCGTTCGTCGAGGTGCAGGCGGCTGCCCGGTCGGGGCTGTTCGATGCCATCGGTCACATCGACGGTGTCAAGCGCTACCTCTTCCCGCACGTGACGCCGGCTGCGTTCGAGGCCGCTCCGGAGCTCTACGAGCCGATCCTGCACGCCCTGATCGAGAGCGGGACCGCGCTCGAGGTGAACACCAGCGGTCTGCGCTACTCGATCGAGCAGTCGTTCCCCCACCCGGCGACCGTCGCCCGTTTCCGCGAACTTGGTGGGCGGGCCGTGACCGTCGGTTCGGACGCGCACCGTCTCGACCAACTCAGCTGGGGGCTGGCCGACGGGTATGCGATCGCCGCCGAGGCCGGGTTCAGCGAGCTGACGTTCCGCCGCGGCCCGGGCGCAGCGCACGCCGTCGTGCCGATCCCGGCCGCCGCGAATCGCGGCTGATCTGACAGGGCGAGGGCACTGAGCGGGCGTACGATGCATCAGATATGACGGGGACCCATAACGCCATGCCCGGCCGTTCGTTGTGACCTTCGACGACGCCGCGATCGAGCGGCTGGTCGGGGAGGCCCAGGCGGGGGACGCGTGGGCCTTTGGTCGCTTGTTCGACCACTTCCACCTGCCGGTCTATCGATTTGTCGCCAGCCGCGTCCGCCGCCCGAGCGACGCCGAGGACCTGACGCAGCTCGTCTTCGTCAAGGCCCTTGAGGCACTGCCGCGCTACGAGTCGCGAGGCATCCCGTTCGGGGGCTGGTTGTTCCGCCTGGCACGGAACGCGGTCATCGATTTCGCCAGGACGAGCCACGAGCACGCCGACCTCGCCCAGTCGGTCGACCGGGCCGGCACGGACGCCGGGCCGGACGAACTGGCGGTGACGCGCCAGGAGATCGACGCGGTCGGGGCGGCCTTATGGTCCCTGACCGATGACCAGCGCGACGCCATCGCCCTCCGTTTCTTCGCCGGCCTCTCCGCCCGCGAGGCGGCCGAGGTGATGGGCAAGCAGGAGGGAACCGTCCGCGGGCTGCAGTTCCGTGCCATCGCCGCCCTGCGGCGGCAGCTCGGGATCGAGGAGCCGGAAGCGTCCAGGACGCCCCGCCAGCTCGAGCGTCCGGGGGTCAGCTGATGTTCCAAGATGCGATGGATCTGACCGACACACGCCTGTTCGAACTCAGGACGCGCCTCGAGGCATACGCCGAGGCCCGTCTCAGCCCGAGCCTGGAGACCTCGACCCGGATGCGGGCATACGTGATGAACGTCGCCCACCGCCGCGCTTCCCTGGTCGCGGCCGACACCACTTTCGATGGCGCGGGCGCTTCCATCGCTGCCGCCAGTGCGGAACCGTCCCGCGCAGCAGGGAACGGTCGGCGCCCAGCGGCTGCCGCGCTCCTAGCCGCCTGCCTGGCCGTGGCGATGCTGGCCGGCACGGTGTCCGCGACCAGAGCGGGAGGCCCGCTCTACGCCACCCGCATCTGGATCGAGATGGCGAACCTTCCCGCAGACGTGGTGGCGCGGACCGAGGCTGAGATCAATCGCCTCGCGGCGCGCCTGGAGGAGGCCCAGCAGGCCTCGACGGCCGGAGACGGGCCAGCTACCCAGGCGGCCCTCGCGGCCTATTCGACGATCGTCATCGAAGCCGGCCAGGAAAGCATCGGCGACCCCACAGCCAGCGCTGCCATCGAGATGACCGTCAGTCGACACGTCGTAGTCCTCACGCTGATGGCAGGAAGCGTGCCGCCAACGGCCCGGGCAGGGATCGAGCAGGCCCTCTCGTCGAGCACGAAGGTCCTCGACGAGCTCGATGGCGCAGACAAGCACGACAGCCGCGACCGCGTCGTCGATGCCGAGGTCTCCGGGGAGACCGGCCCGGGCGGGACCGACTCAGCC
The DNA here is from genome assembly GCA_031360525.1 of Thermomicrobiales bacterium. Taxonomy (GTDB): domain Bacteria; phylum Chloroflexota; class Limnocylindria; order Limnocylindrales; family CSP1-4; genus SPCO01. The sequence continues at coordinate 805 of JANMBS010000564.1, read as the reverse complement.
CGCCCACGCCCGGCCAACGGGAACTCGCCCGGCGCAGCCGTCGAGGACAAGAGCGGGCCCGGCAAGGACGCTCGCGAGACCGGCCTGGGCGCGCGCGATCACGACGCGCCGCCTCCGGGCCAGCTACGCCCCGATGGTGCCGGCAACAAAGCCCCGGGGGACCAGCCGGCCAAGAAACCGATCCGCGACCCCAAACCGGCTCGTCCCGTCAAGCCCTGAGCGACCTGAGCGCCGCGATGCATCTCGACGTGATCGGTGCGGGTCCCGCATACACCGATCGACCCGGTGCCACTGGCGCCTCCTACCTGCTCCGCCTGGATGATTCGAGCGTGCTCCTCGACCTCGGTCACGGCTCGTTCGCGCGGCTCGCGGCGACGATCGACCCGGCCACGCTCGACGCCGTCGTCATCAGCCATCTCCATCCGGACCATTTCATCGATCTCGTCGCACTCCGCCACTACCTTCGCTGGGAGCAACCGCGCCGTCGCGTCCGCGTGATCGGTCCGGCCGGACTCGCCGACCGTCTCGATGCGCTCCATGACGAGCCCGGGTTCAGTGCTGCCGCACTCGACGTCGAACCGCTCAGCGAAGGCATATTCATGGTCGCCTCGTTCGAGATCCAGGCCGCCCGGGTGACCCACACTGCATCGAGCTTCGGGTTCCGGGTCTTCGAGGCGGCCGAGGGCGGCGGGGACCCCACCCGGCCGGGGCTCGTCTATTCGGGCGATTGCGGCCGTGCCGAGGACCTCGACGTCCTCGCCAGACCGGGCGACACGCTTCTGTCCGAAGTCTCGTTCGGGCCCGG
>JANMBS010000550.1:0-3541 GCA_031360525.1 Thermomicrobiales bacterium | reverse complement strand
CGCCGACGCCGATGGCCTGCGAGACCCCGGCACCCTCCCGGTCGATGAGGCAGCTCACCTGTTGCAGCCCGGTCCCGGATGCGCCGACCAGGCCGATCGTGCCGCGCCGGACCGCGTTGGCGAACCCGAGCGGAACCCCATCGAGGATCGCGGTCCCGCAGTCGGGGCCCATCACGAGGAGGCCCCTGGCCCGGGCCATCGATTTCAGCTCGATCTCGTCCTCGACCGGCACGTTGTCGCTGAAGATGAAGACGTTGAGGCCACGCTTGACCGCTTTGAGCGCCTCGGCCGTGGCATACGTACCCGGCGTGGAGATGAGGGCGAGGTTGGCCCCGCCGAGCTCGGCGATGCCTTCGCCGAGCGTCCGCGCGTCCGAGCGGGTCGTTTCGCCCGGACCTTCCGCGCCGGGCCCCGACAGTCTCGCAGCAGCTCGCTCCAGTGCCTCCGTCCCGACGCCCTCGTCATGGGCCGCGACGGCCACCACCAGGTCATTGGGCCCGGCTTCCGCGGCTGCGTCCGACAGGAGGCCGGCCGCTGCGAGGACCTCTCGATTGGCGGGCGTGGCCATGACCAGGCCGGCACGGTCGATACCGGGCAGCGACTCGACCTCGGCGGCGATCTGCATCAGTTCGACGGAATCCCGATAGCTGTTCCGGAAGACGCGGGACTGGATCGTCGCCATCAGGACAACGACCCTCGAACGCCCGCTGCGACGTCGAGGCCGATCAGGACTCCGAGCAGGCAGTCGGTGCCGGAGGTCGCGCCCCAGGCGGCCGCCCGCTCGATGGCCGGCGCGATCCTCTCGTCGTCCGACCCGAGGAGCGCCGCCACCAGGACGTGGAGCCGCTCGGCAAACTCGCCGGCCGCGGCATGGCGCAGGAACGTGGCGGAGACCTCCGTCGTCCGCCCTTCGACCTGGCCCATCGCCAGGGCCAGGAAGCCGGCCACCGGCGACTCGAGCGCGTGCAGTGCCGCCTCGATGCCGACCAGGGTGTCGTCACCGGACGGGGTCAGCCCTGGGCCCAGCCCGAGCAGGCCGGCAGCCACCTCCGCCGAGGCGTGCCGGTCGCCGGATACGAGCGCGGTGGTCAGCCCATCCACGATCCGCCCGCCGACGTGCTCGATCCCGATGAGGTCATGGTGGGTCGCGTCTTCGTGCAGCAGCGGACCGAACCCACCAGCGGATGCCCGGGCCCGAGCGATCGTGCGCGCCCGGGCCGTGCGCCGCCGCCAGCACCTCGCCGCGAGATCGGCCGCCTGGCCTGACCCCCGGATGCGCGGCGACCAGCGCGGCGCGGCGTCAAGCTGGACCTCCAGGCCAGCGTCCGGCACGCGGATCGCCGCTTGACTGGCCTGGACCGCCATACCCGGCTGCAGGTTGATCATCCGCCAGTCCGGCCCAAGGTCCGCCAGGATGCCGTTGGGCAGGCCCCCGGTTTCGGGCGACGCGACGGTCAGCAACCCATTCGCGGTCGTGATGTTGACCACGGCACGGTAGACGCTCTGCACGCGCATGGCGGTGCCCGCGTGGGCGATCCGGCGCGGGACGGCATCGCTGACGATGGAGGCACGATAGATCCGAGGCCCGGCCGTTGGCATTGGTGGACATCGTAGGCACGCAGTTGCAAGCCGTCACTGTCCGATATCTCCATTGACGGCGCTGATGACTGTCGGGTATCCATAGCCATGCGCGATTCAATCGCCTTGAGCGAATTGCTGAACGTCGCGACGCTGGCGGAAGCCCGGGTCGTTGGAGGCCGCGACGGCCTGAGCCGACCGGTTCGTGGCGTCAACGTCATGGAGGTCCCGGACATCCTCGACTGGGTGAAGCCGGACGAGCTGCTGCTCACGACGGCCTACCCACTGCGCGACGACCCGGTCGCGCTCGAGGCGCTCATTCCACTGTTGGCCGAGCGCGGCCTGGCCGGCATCGCGATCAAGCCCGGCCGCTACCTCAACTCCATCCCGAGGTCGATGATCGAGGCCGCCGATCGGCACGCCTTCCCCATCATCGAGCTTCCGCCAGAAGCGTCGTTCAACGAGATCATCCATTCCGTCCTGATCGTGATCCTCGACGTCCAGTCCGCCCGCCTCCAGCGATCGGCCGCCATCCACGACCGGTTCACCGGCATCGCGCTGTCTGGCGGCGGCCTCCGTCAGATCGCGGAGGCACTGGCGGAGCTCATCGAGCGGCCGGTCGCGATCGTGGATGCCCAGGACGTGGTCCAGTGGCGCACTTCGGATCAGGCACCCGTCGGCGAGTCGGGAGTTCCGGGCGGCTCGACCGAGGGGCCGCGCGCCGGCGCGATCGTCCAGCCGATCCAGGTCGGCGCGGAGCGTTACGGGGCGATCCTCGTCGCCGACGACGAGGCCGGGCTCGGGCCGGATCGCTTGGAGGCGATCGAATACGCGGCCACGGTGGCCGCCCTCCGCCAGGTCCAGACCCGCGCCGTCGCCGAGGCCGATCGCCGCTTCCAGGCCGTCTGTCTCGAGGAACTCATCACCGGCCATGTCGTGGACCGGACCGTGCTCATGGAGCGGGCGGCGGCCTTCGCCTGGGACCTGACCACACCGCGGGCGGTGCTCCTGGCCGAGGTGGAGGCGATCGCCGGACGCCCCTTCGCCGCCCTTGCCGGCACCCCCGAGGAAGGTGCCCTACGGCATCGACTGGCCGAGGCGGCCCGGGCCAGCCTCGGGCCGGGGGCGATCATCTGGGAGCGAAGCCGGGAGATCGGGGCGCTGGTCGCTGCCGGGGGACCGAGCGGATCGAGCGGCCACGACGAGCGCGCTCGATCCGGCCCCTCCGAGTTTCAGGAGATCGGAGCCGCGCTGCAGGACGAGGCGGGTCGGCGCCTGCCCGGGGTCGCCGTGAGCGTCGGGGTGGGTCGCACGGCACTCGATCCGCTTGACCTGCATCGGTCATTCGGCGAGGCCCGACGTGCGCTGTCGATCGGCCGCTGGGCGCACGGACCGGGCAAGGTGACCGCCTTCGACCACCTCGGCCTGGACCGCCTGCTGGTGGCCGTCCCGAACGCGGAGGCCGAGGCGTTCTGCGCCGACGTGCTCGGCTCGCTCGAGGCGTATGACAACGAGCGCGGCGCGGCCCTCGTTGCGACTCTTGAGACGTTTCTGGCGACGCGGAATGCCGCTCTTGCGGCGCGCCGGCTGTACCTCCACTACAACACGCTCAAGAACCGGCTGGCCAAGATCGAGGAGATCATCGGGCCGTATCTCGATGACCCGGACCGCTGTCTCAGCCTCGCGCTGGCGCTGCGGCTGCGACGCCTGCCGGGGTCGTAGTGGAGGAACCGAGCGGTAGGCTCGATCGGGCGAACCCACAAGCGCGGAACGCAAGGTCCCCTGCGGTAGACTCTGCCGAAACGTTCAGTCATCCGCTTTGATTGAGCATTCATCGTCCGCCCGTAGCTCAGTGGATCAGAGCGACTGACTTCGGATCAGTAGGTCGGGGGTTCGAATCCCTCCGGGCGGGCCACAACAAACCTGAAACGGGAAACGCCGGCACTGAGTAGGTGGCGCGTCG
>JANMBS010000547.1:0-1971 GCA_031360525.1 Thermomicrobiales bacterium | reverse complement strand
TTCCGGACGACTTCGAGAATGCGGCGGACCTGGAGATGACCGTGGTCGGCGTGTTCAGTTCGTTTGCCCCGACGTACCCGCCGGTCGAACTCGTGGCGGCGGTCGAATCCCTCCCGCGTGCGACGCTGGCTCCGCCCGATTTCTACCTCGGCCGCGTGACGCCGGGCAGCGCACCGGCGACCGTCGCCGATTCGCTGCAACGCGGCGTGCTTGCCGACACGTTCGCCGTCACGACGGCGCTGGCAGGGCAGGGCCGCGGGCTCACGGCACTGAACGTGACAGGCCTCAGCGCCATCGAGTCGTTGGCCGCCGGGCTGATCGCCGCCGTCGGACTGGCGGTGCTTGGTGCCTTCCTGATCCTTGAACGTCGACGGGAGATCGCGATCCTCCGGACGTTGGGCGCGGACGATCGCCAGATCCTGACGGCGCCGGCGACCGAAGCCGGCATCGCCGTCGTGGGGAGCCTCGTCATCGGGGTACCCATGGGCCTCGGCCTGGGCCTGCTCGCGGTCCGTGTGCTCGGGCTGTTCTTTGCCCTGCCGCCACCGTTACTGGTCGTGCCGATCGCGCCGTTGATCGGCCTGATCCTGGGCGTCGTGCTCGCGTCCGTGCTCGCACTGTCGCTGACGCTTCTGAGCGTCAACCGCGATCGGGTGGCCGCCGTCCTTCGCGGGGCGTGAGGTTGGCGGTGTGTACATGCCCATCACGGTCCTCTTAACGAGTTCTCAGGATGTTTTCGGCAGCATGCCGCCATGCGCGACGGAGGCACAATGAGACATCATCGATTCGTCCTCGCAGCGGGCCTTGTGGCCGTGCTCGCCGGCTGTGGCGGGTCGGGCGCCGTGCCGAGCACGGTCGGATCGATCGGCGGGGCTTCGCCGGTACCATCCGAGAGCGCGATATCGACCCCGGTCATCGCCTCCCCGGCAGCGTCGAGCCCAAGTCTTGCTCCGAGCGCGTCGGCCCCCTCACGACCACTGGGCGACCTTGGTCCCCTCGACCCGAGGACGTTCTCGACCACCGTCGACAACCGATGGTTCCCACTCGTCCCTGGCACCTCCTGGACGTTGACGGGCGTCAAGGACAGGAAGCGAGCCGAGGATGTCTTCGAGGTCCTGCCGAAGACGGAGGTCGTCGCGGGGGTGACATGTGTCATCGTGCAGGACGACCTGTCGCTGAACGGAGTCCCGAGGGAACGGACGACCGGCTATTTCGCCCAGCACCAGGACGGCAGCGTCTGGTTCTTCGGCGAGGATGTCCACAAGTTGGATTCGAACGGTCGAGTCGTCAGCCTCGCCGGAAGCTGGCGGGCGGGCCTCGACGGCGCCGTCCCGGGCCTGACCATGCCGGCGGATCCGAAGGCCGGCGATTCATTCGACCAGATCACGGCGCACGCGGGGTTCGAGGTGCTGGCTGTCGACAAGTCCGTGAAGGTCCCGGCCGGGACGTTCCCGATGACGCTGCTGATCGAGGAGTCGGATCCCGAGGAGCCGGGGATCAAGGCGCGCAAGTACTACGCACCAGGCCTCGGCGAGGTCCGTGACGTGTCGGTCGGTGGACCGCTCGAAGAGATGAAGCTCGCCGAGTACAGGCGTCCCTGACCTGGCGCGGAGCCTGTCGATTCGGGTCTGTGCCGTTCGTCGTTGGTTCGTAAGGGCGACCGAGGCGACGAGACCGAGGTCCCGCAGCAGGAGACCGACCGATGACAGAGGCACGAGTGATCCATTTCGAGATCGTCGGCAAGGACGGGGTGGCGCTTCAGCGCTACTACAGCGACCTGTTCGGCTGGGCGCTCGACACCAGCAACCCGGGCGGCTACGGAATCACCGATCCGGCGACGACCGGGCCGGCCGTTGGCATCGGCAGCACACCGGACGGGTCGAGCGGCCACGTGACCGGCTACGTCAGCGTCGCCGACATCAACGAGACCCTGGCCAAGGTCGCGGACCTGGGTGGCACCGTCGTCATGCC
>JANMBS010000509.1:0-1801 GCA_031360525.1 Thermomicrobiales bacterium | reverse complement strand
CCCCGCCGACGCGCGGCCGGCCTTGCCCTTCGGCTTGCCACCCGGCTTGGCCGACCGACCGCCGGCATCGGCGCGTTTGCGTGCCGGAACGGGTTTGGGTGCCTTGCCGCCCTTCGGAGGCTTGCGCGGGGCGCCACCCACCTCGTCATCGGGACCGGGCCTGTCAGCCATGCCCCACCTCGACGCTCCGGCGCCAGCGCTGGCCATCGCGCGTGTCCTCCACGGTGACCCCGTGCGCAGAGAGCTCCTCGCGCAGCCGGTCCGACGCTGCGAAATCGCGGGCGGCCCGCGCCGCGGCACGCTGCTCGAGCAGGGCGGCGACATCGGGTTCGAGCGTTTCGCTCTCGTCAGGCAGGATGGCCAGGACCCGGTCGAGATCGCGCAGCGTCTCGAGCGCCCGGCCGGCATCCCGCGTCGACAACGAGCGACGCTCGAGGCGCCGATTCAGGTCGCGGACCAGGTCGAAGACGACGGCAAGCGCCGCGGAGATGTTCAGGTCGTCGTCGAGCGCCGCGCCGAACGACTCACGGGCAGCGTCGAGCGCCGCGGGGAGCGTCGCGTCGTCGTGACCGTCCTCGCTGTACGCGTCCAGCGCGGCAACGGCCGCATCGAGCCGCTCGAGGGCGGCGCCGGCCGCCGCCAGGGACTCGTCGGAGTGATTGAGTCCGGCGCGGTAATGGACCGAGATCAGCGCCAGGCGAAGCGCCCGGGGCGACACGCCGGCCGCCAACACCTCCCCCACCCGCGCGATGTTGCCGGTCGACTTGGCCATCTTCGAGCCAGCCGACTGGAGGTGGGCGCAGTGGAGCCAAGCCTGGACGAAGGTCTGCCCGGTGGCGGCCTCGCTCTGGGCGATCTCGTCCTCGTGATGCGGGAAGATCAGGTCGACCCCGCCGGTATGGATGTCGAAGGACGGCCCGAGATGGGCCATGCTCATGGCGGAGCACTCGATATGCCAGCCTGGCCGTCCCGCTCCGATCGCGGTCTCCCACGACGGCTCGCCCGGCTTCGGTGCCTTCCAGAGCGCGAAGTCGCGGACGTCGTCCTTGCCGTACTCGTCGGCCTCGACCCGCTCCCCGACCCGGAGCCCCTCGGGGTCGAGGCGGGCAAGGCGCCCGTAGGCCGGCCACGACGAGATCCGGTAGAAGATCGAGCCGTCGTCGGTCCGGTAGGCATGACCGCGCTCCAGGAGCGTCGCGATCAGGGCGACGATCTCGTCGATGTGTTGCGTCGCCCTCGGCAAAACGTCCGGTGTCGTCATCCGAAGGGCCTCGGCATCAGCCAGGAAGGCTGCGGAATAGCTTTCCGCGAGCACCTCGATCGACTCACCCGTCGCCGCCGCCCCGCGGATGATCTTGTCGTCGATGTCGGTGATGTTCATCACCCAGGTCACCTGCTTGTCGCGCCAGCGCAGGAACCGGACCAAGAGGTCGGCGAACAGGAACGAGCGGAAGTTGCCGATGTGGGCCGGCCCGTAGACGGTCGGTCCGCACGAATAGACGCCGACGCGGTCCTCGCGCAGCGGGACCAGCGGTCGCGTCTCGCCCGACAGCGTGTCGTGCAGCCGGACCGTCATGCGGGCACCGTCAACGTCGCGATGACCATCGCGGAGATGCCACGGCCGGCACCCTCCGACCCGTCGAGGTTGCCGCTCGATGCCTTGACGTTGACGGCCTCCCGGTCAAGCCCGAGGGATGCCGCGATCGCGTCGCGCATCGGCTCGAGGTGATTCGCCAGCCGCGGCCGGGCGGCGACGATCGTCAGGTCGACCGAGACCGGACGCCAGCCGGCGGCCTCGACC
>JANMBS010000482.1:0-4913 GCA_031360525.1 Thermomicrobiales bacterium | reverse complement strand
ACGACGAAGATCGTCGTATCCACCGGGGCACCCGAGTTCAGCCGGATGAAATCGTCGATCGCGACGAGTGCGGCAGCGCCGCCACCGACCGCGTTGAACAGCGACACCAGCTGCGGCATTGCGGTCATCTTCACGGTCCGGGCTGTATACAGGCCCGCCCCGCCGCCGATCAGGAAACCGACCAGGATGATGGCGACGGCGGTCTCGCTCAGGCCGCCCTCACGGGTCAGCAGGTAGATGAACGTCGCGCCGACGGCGATGACCATGCCCGCGGCACTGAGCTGATTGCCGCCCCGCCCGGTGGCGGGCGAGTTCATCCGATGGAGGCCAAGCACGAAGCAGGCGGCCCCCGCCAGCCAGGCGAGGTAGACGACGGTGTAGATCCACTCTTGTGACATCGACGCGCTCCTCGGTCAGGCGCCGGGAGCGCCGTCGGCGCCCTCGGTGGTGGCCCTGGGGGCCGTCGGCTTCTTGCGGAACATCTGGAGCATCCGATCGGTGACGACGTAGCCGCCGACCACGTTCATGGCTCCGAACACCATCGCCACGAAGGCGAGGATGTAGCTGACCGGGTTGTCCGCCTCGGCCGCGATGATCATCGCCCCGACCAGGACGATGCCGTGGATCGAGTTGGCGCCCGACATCAGCGGCGTATGGAGGGTCGCCGGGACCTTGCTGATGACCTCGAAGCCGACGAGGATCGCCAGGGTGAAGATGGCCAGCGAGGTGAGGAGTTCGTTGCTCACGCCTTTCCTCCAGCGGCAGTCGCCGGCTCGAGCAGCTTCTTGACGGCGTCCGACACGACGACGCCGTCCTTGCTGATGACCGTCGCCGCCGTGACCTCGTCCTCGAAGTCGAGGTTGAGCGCGCCGTCCTTGACCATACCCAGCAGCAGCGCGGAGATGTTCCGAGCGTAGAACGCGGACGCGCCGGCGGGCATCGAGGCCGGCAGGTTGTCCGGTGCGATGATCGTCACGCCGTTGCGCGATTCGACCGTGCTCCCAGCCTTGGACAGCTCCACATTGCCACCGAGATCGGAGGCCGCCATGTCGATGATCACCGAGCCCGGCTTCATCAGCTTGACTGCCTGGGCGGTGACCAGAAGTGGCGGCTTGCGCCCCGGCACCTGCGCGGTCGTGATGACGATGTCCATCCCCCCGATGACCTCGTTCAGCTCAGCCTGCTGGGAGGCGCGCTCTGCGGGTGTCAGCTCGCGGGCGTAACCGCCGGTACCGGTCGCATCGATCGTGGTCTTGAGCTTGACGAACTGGGCGCCGAGGCTCTCGGCCTGCTCGCGCGTCTCGGGGCGGACGTCGTAGGCCTTGACCACCGCGCCGAGTCGCCGCGCGGTCCCGATCGCCTGGAGTCCGGCCACGCCGATCCCGAGGATCAGGACGTTGGCCGGCTTGGCGGTCCCGGCCGCCGTCGTCAGCAGCGGGAAGTAGCGGCCGTAGGCGTTCGCCGCGATGAGCACGGCCTTGTAGCCACCGACATTGGCCTGCGACGACAGGGCGTCCATCGTCTGTGCGCGCGACAGCGTGCGCGGGATCGCATCGAGGCTGATCGCTGTCACGCCCCGTTGGGCGAGGGACTTGGCCGTCTTCGGGTCGACGAGCGGGTTCAACAGCCCGAGCAGGGCCTGGCCCTTGCGCAGCCGCTTGACCTCCGTGTCGGACGGCTTGGCGACGCGCAGGATCGCATCGGCGCTCTTGTATAGGTCGGTCGTCGAGACGATCGTCGCGCCGGCCTCCTGGTACGCGGCATCGGGGATGGACGAGCCGGCACCGGCGCCGCGTTCGACGAGGATCTCGAGCCCGGCTGCCTTGAGCTTGCCGAGCACTTCGGGTACCAGGGCGACACGCCGTTCTCCGGGCGCCGTCTCCTTGGCGACACCGACCTTCATGGGCACCACCTTGACTTGGGGCGGGATTGGGGGCCGCGGAGGGCTCCGCGGGGACACTTAGGGTCGGCCGACAGGATAGCGCCTGCGCGCCGGTCCGGCGCCGAACGCCGGGTTGCAGATCGGGGTCAGTCCTTGGGTCGGATCCGGATGATCAGCATCGCGGCGCCCCCGTCATCGCCGATGACCTCGCCGTCGTGGGGGATGGTCCCGTCCCAGCGGACATAGTCACCCGGCCCGACCTCGACCGTGTGGTCACCCTGGCGGAGACGGAAACGGCCGCGCAGCACGATGTGGTGCTCGTCGCCGGCATGGCTGTGCGCATCGATGCGGTCGCCCGCACCCGTGGCGGTCACCTCGATGATCGACACGTCGCGTGAGCCGCGCCCGTTGACGTATTCGACGCGGCCCAGCTCCGTGACGGTCACCGGCCGCTCCGAGGCACGGACGACGACGGGCTCCGGTGCCTCGTCGATGAGGAACCACGCGATCGGGACGTCCAGTGCGTCTCCGATGGAGGCCAGGCACGCCAGCGACGGCGACGCCTTGTCGTTCTCGATCTGGGACAGATAGCCGATGTTGAGGTCGGCCCGCTCCGCGACCTTGGCGAGGGTCAGTCCGCGCTCGGTCCGCCAGCGTTTGATCTGGGCGCCGACGGCGGGCCGGCGCCGTTCCTCGATGGTCATGTTCGTTCTCCAACGGCGGCTGTTGACATCGATGATGGCACGGGTTATGGTTGTGTCTACAACAAAGTCTGCTTGATGTAGGCAAACTCGTCAAGTCCAATGGAGGTTTCAGCCATGAACATCGCCGTCATCGGGGCCGGCACTGTCGGCCGCGCGCTCTCGACCGCATTCGTGCGGGCCGGGCACACCGTCGTCATCACGTCACGCGATCCCGAGGATGCCGGCAGTGTCGCCGCAGCAACCGGGGCCACGGCCGTGACCACCAACGCCGCGGCCGCAGCGGCCGCCGAGCTCGAGGGTCTGGCCTTCCTGAACATGGCCCTCAACATCGCCAACAACGGATCGTGGCAGTCGGGCTGGAAGCTCGTCGGGGCGCCGGCAAGCGTGCCGGTCGCAGCGTGACCGAGGTGACCGACACCACCACGCCGGCCGCGACACCGCGGACCTCCATCCCCGTCGCGGCCCTCAACCACGCGGTCCTGTTCGTGCGTGACGCCTCGGTCTCGGCCGAGTTCTACGGTCGGGTCTTCGGTTTCGAGGTCGTGGCCAACGAGTTCGGCGGCAAGGCGATCTTCATGCGTGCCGCCGGTGGCGAGAACCACCACGACCTCGGGCTGTTCTCGGTCGGTCCCGACGCGCCGCGCGCGCCGCGTGGCTCGACCGGGCTGTACCACCTGGCCTGGGAGGTCACCTCGATCGAGGACCTTGCCGACGCCAGCCGGATCCTGGCGACGGCCGGCGCACTCGGTGGCACCTCGGATCACGGCGTCTCGAAGTCGCTCTACGGGTCGGACCCCGACGGCAACGAGTTCGAGATCATGTGGCGCGTTCCGCGCGACGCGTGGGGCGAGCACGAGGAGCACGGCACGATCATGCCTCTCGACATCGATGCCGAAGTCCGGCGCTGGGGCGCCACGGCCTGAGGGCTCAGGCGCCGGGCGCCGCGGCAAGGGTGACCAGGGTCACGATGTAAACGTGGCCGAGGGCCCCCCACACGATGGAGCGGGTGCGCCATGCGAGCCAGCCGTAGATGAGCCCGCCGCCGAGCGTCGAGAACAGTTCCATCTCGGGCTTGCCGAGGTGGGCGAACACGAACGGCATCGTTGCGACCAGCACCCCGAACGGGCCGATGAGCCTGACAAGCGTCAGCGTCAGGAAGCCGCGAAACAGGAATTCCGCAGCGACCAGGTCCAGACCGTTGGTGAGGAGCAGCTGCCCGAGCGGGGCGGCACTCGGGCCATAGACCGCCCGGACGTCGGGCTGGGTCGCGAACAAAAGGACGATCGGCGTCATGACCAGCGACCCGATCGCGGCGAGGCCCGCGCCCCAGCGCCAGTCGCCCAGGGTCAGGCCGTAGCGCGACGGTCGATCGCGGAAGCCGAAGAGGACAACGGCCAGCGGGATCACCCCGAACAGCACGAACCGCTCAAGCGCGACCCCGAACATCGCGCTCGGCGTCCTGCCCGCGCTCACGAGTCCGTCCGGCAGGAAGGTCCCCGAGTAGTCGAACAGGAGCACGAAGGTCACGACCGCGATCGCGATGCTGGCCCGGACCGGCAGGCGCAAACCGACGATGTCGACGGTCCGCAGGTCGGCGAGCTCAGCGGCGTAGTCGGGCGCGGCCGTGAACACAGCCCACCACCGCTGGATCGGGCGCATGACCAGAGCGTACCCGGCGGGCGGTGGCGCTGACCGGCCCGGCTGGGCCGGCGGGTGACTAGCTGATCGCGAAGACGACCGTGACGGTCGCGGTCAGGTCCTGCGTGCCGGGCTCGACCGGGGTCGCCAGGTCGGTCAGCGCTCCGCCGCGCGCGGCGCCGTACCAGATCGGCGAGACCGGCGATGCGTCCGTGATCGAGATGACGCCGCCGAGCGAGACGTTGCCTGCTGCGGCCATCGCCTGGGCGCTGGTCCGCGCGGCGGCAACGGCCGCGGCTCGTGCATCGTTCTGGGCCTTGACCGGATCGCCCGACTCGAACGAGATGCCGTTCACGTTGTTGGCGCCGTTGGCGGCCGCCACGTCCACGACATCGCCAGCCTTGTCGAGGTCACGGACCGTGATCAGGATCTGCTCGCTGATCTGGTAGCCGACGATCTTGGGCGCCGAGCCGGTGCCGTACTGCGGGTACAGGTTGAGGTTGGTCGTCTGGATGTCGGCCTCGGCGACGCCGAGCGCCTTGACGGCCGCGATGATGTCGGTCATCGCCTTGGCGCCGGCCTCGCGGACGGCCTTGACCGTCGGCTTGGTGATGGTCACGCCGAGAGTGATGCGGGCGACGTCGGGGACGATCGTGACCTTGCCGCTGCCCGACACCGTGATCGTGTGC
>JANMBS010000444.1:0-2947 GCA_031360525.1 Thermomicrobiales bacterium | reverse complement strand
GTCTCATCGGGACCGCTATCCTGGGGCTAGCCCTGCTCGGCCCACGGACGACGGCACGACTCCCGCCCACTGCCCAGGGGTAGGGCCCACCCGTCCAGGTCTAGTCCAGCCGGGCCTCCTCGGCCACGTCCAGCACCCGATCGATGAACAGGTACTCCCACAGGAGCGCCTTGATCTCGGCGATCTTGCCCGCGTCGGCCTGGTGGGTCTTGACCAGCAGGTCGTGGAGCTCCGAGGCGACCTTGTAGGTGTCCTCCGGGACGAGCGTCGCGAAGATGTCGGCGACGCGGATGGCATCGAGCACCCTCTCGGCCGGCCGGTAGCCGCCGGTCAGGACGAGTCCGAGCGGCCCGTCGCCGTTGCGGTCATCGCCCGCCCCATCGTGCGCGCCCAGGATCGCGTTGATCACATCGATCCGGTCGCCGGGCACGATGACCAGGCTGCGCGGCCCGATCCGCTCAAGCATGTGCTCGGGCTCCATCGCGCCGATCGCGATCCCACCGATGACCGAGTCGAGGTCAGGGCCCGGGTGGATCGTCTCGCCATGGACACCCTCGAGGACCATCGCGAGGGTCGGATTCGAGAGGATGGGCCGGTACGGCAGGACGCCGAGGAGCGGGATCCCGTGGCGTGCCAGGCCGCGCTCGAGGGTCCGTGCCAGGCCCGGCTTGGCGTCGAGATCGACCTTGTTGACGATGGCCCCCGCGACCTTCACCCCGTGGCGCTCGAAGAGCGCGGCGTTGAGCACGATCTCGTCGATCGGCCGGCCGACGCCGCCCTCCGAGACGATGACCGCCGGCGCCCCGAGCAGCGACGCCACGGTGGCGTTCGATAGACCGATGACCGCGCCGACCCCGGCGTGACCGGTCCCCTCGATGAGTAGCATGTCGCGATCGGCGAACGCGGCGTGGGCCGCCCGGATGCGCGCCGGCAGGTCCTCGACGACGTCACCCTCGATGTAGGCCTGCGTGAACCCACGCGGGATGTGGACCGGGCTCATCTGCCCGAGCGGCTCGCGCAGGCCGAAGACCTGCTTCATCAGGACCGCGTCCTCGTCGGCGGCGACGCCGTCCTCGATGACCGTTCGCTGCCCGACCGGCTTCAGGAAGCTTGCCGACAGTCCTCGCCGCAGGAACCCGTCGAGGACGCCGAGGCTGACCGTCGTCTTGCCCCGGTTCTGCCCTGTGGCGGCCAGATAGACATGACGCATCGACCGGACGTCAGGAGCGGCTGGCGGTCTTGCGCTCGATGAGTTGGATCGCGTCGCGCAGCCGGCCCAGCGTCTCGGCCTCGACCGCGTCCGGCTCCAGGTACGGCCCGAGACGCTCCATGATGTCGGCTACGAGGCTCAGGAAGACGCTCGCGTCGGCCACGAAGAATTGCGGCTCGTTGTTGTAGCGGACGAGCGTCAAGCGCCCCTGGAGGACCCGCCGGTCCTCGACGTGGGCGATCTGCGTTGCGAAGTTGTGGCCCTGGATGCCGTCGGGGTTGTTGAGGAAGTTCAGGGCGTTGTCGATGGCCAGGCCGAAACGGGCACGCCAGGCGACGAGCCGCTCGTGGACCTCGGACGGGATGCGCACCTCCGCGACCTCGTCGAAGACCTCCGGTGCCACGGTCAGCAGACCGACCAGGGTCGTCCCGGCGCGCGGCCCGAGCATCACCTGGAGGCTGCGCTCCAGGGTGAAAACCTCAGAGTCGAAGCGCGGGCTGGTGATGACGTCGGTCAGCAGGTCCTCCACGTTGTCGAGGACGCCTGGCTCGGCAACCGCGTTCGACAGGTGGAGGATCTCCTCCTTGAACAGGAACTTCTCTTCGTGGTCGAGCATGGCCGCGATGGTAGCACCGGGCGACAGCGCGATCAGTCGGCGGCGAGGATCTCGTGCCGGAGGAGAGCGAGCAGCCACGCCTTGTAGTCGTCGGGCGCCCAGGCACGTTCGCGGACGACGAGGTGGAAGACCTCGTCGGTATTGAGACCCCACAGGATGTCGACTGCGCGATCGAGGTCGACGCCCTCTCGGAAGACGGCGGCCGGCCAGGCCGACAGGAGATGCCGGAAGTAGGCGCGTCGATCGCCCTGGCGCTTCGCCCATTCGTCACCGATGTCGGCGTCGCCCGTGCCGCGGCGGAAGACCATCGCGAGGTCTATTTCGTGACCAGCGGGTCGATCGATCCGAGCTCGGTCACGACCGTCGTCTTCCTGTCTGTGGCCGGCGGGTTCGCCGCCATCTGGCCGCTCGGTCTCGCCGCGCTGCCGCGCACGACCCACCCCTGGCCTCTCGTCCCGGCCACGGTCCTCGGTCTGATCGGCCTGGCTTTCGCCGCCCGCCAGGCCCATGGCCCTGGACTGGATCCAGGCCGGCGTCGCCCTCTTCCTCGTCGTCGCGGGGGCCGCCATGGTCCTGCGTCGGCACGGCCGCTAACCAGTCCACTTGTCACCCTGCAGTCACAAGGAGTCCTCGTCACCTACGTCGCGGTCTGAACCCGCGGGCGCCATCCGCGCTCCAGACACCAACGAACCCCCGGTCACTCGACCGGGGGTTCGTGATTCGAGCAGCTAGGCCGCGCGGCCGATGCGCGAGGCCTGGGGCACCTCGACGAGGCGTCCACTCCGGACGTCGTAGACATATCCGTAGATCGCGATGCTCTTGGGAACGAGCGGATGGTTCCGGATGCGTTGGACGTCGTCGGCGACGCTGCCCGTCTGGTCGGTGATGCAGAGCCAGTCGATGTTCGCGGCCTCGGGCGACCCCGGGCCGGTCCCGACGTCGTAGAACCCCTCGGGCCCGAGCGCAGCGGTCTCAAGGCTGCTGGCGAGGAGATCGCTGATGACCTCGTTGGTGAAGAACTGCATCCCACAATCGGTGTGGTGGATGACGAACCATTCGGCCGTGCCGAGCAACTTGTAGGAGATGACCAAAGAGCGGATCGCGTCGTCGCTGGCGCGACC
>JANMBS010000431.1:0-3165 GCA_031360525.1 Thermomicrobiales bacterium | reverse complement strand
GCCGTGCCTACGATGGCGGTACCACATCACGAGGGAGTGCGACGGATGACCCATCTCGACACCGGGAACACCGCGTTCATGCTCCTGTGCAGCAGCCTGGTCATGTTGATGACGCCGGGGCTGGCGTTCTTCTACGGCGGCCTCGTCGGCCGCAAGAACGTCCTCGCGATCATGATCCAGAGCTATGTCTCGATGGGCTGGACCACGGTGCTTTGGGTGACCGTGGGTTACTCGCTCTGCTTTTCGGGCGGCCACGGTGGCATCATCGGCGACCTTGACCTCGCCTTCTTGCAGACCGTCACGCTCGACACGCCATCGCCCCTGAACGACACGATCCCGCTGGTCGTGTTCATCGCCTACCAGATGATGTTCGCGATCATCACGCCGGCCCTGATCACGGGCGCGTTCACCAACCGAGTGACCTTCCGCGCCTACATGATGTTCCTGACGGCGTGGCTGCTGTTGGTCTATTTCCCGTTCGTCCACATGGTCTGGGGCGGCGGCCTGCTTGCCCAGAATGGCGTCCTCGATTTCGCCGGCGGCATCGTCGTCCACGCCATCGCCGGGACCGCCGCCCTCGCCTCGGTCGTCTACGTCGGCAGGCGGCGCACCCCTGAAAGTGGCCCGCATAGCATCCCGCTGGTCGCGCTCGGCACCGGGCTGCTGTGGTTCGGCTGGTACGGTTTCAACGCTGGCTCAGAGTTCCGCGTCGACTCTGTCACCGCGATCGCGTTCCTGAATACCGACATCGCCGCGTCGTTCGCCGCGATCGTCTGGCTTGCCCTCGACTGGACCCTCGCAAAGAAGCCGAAGTTCGTCGGCCTGCTCACAGGCGCAGTGGCCGGGTTGGCCACGATCACGCCGGCCGCAGGCTATGTCTCCCCGGTCACCGCGATCATCATCGGCTCCGTCGCCGGCGTCGTGTGCTACGGCGCCGTGGCCCTGAAGAACCGCCTCAAGCTCGACGACGCCCTCGACGTGTGGGGCGTCCACGGGGTTGGTGGCTCCCTCGGCATCATCCTGCTGGGGGTCTTTGCGAGCAAGGCGTGGAACCCGGCAGGTGCGGACGGACTGCTGGCCGGAAACGCGACTTTCTTCCTCGTCGAGGTCGGCGCGGTCATCCTTGCGAGCGTCTGGGCATTCGTGTTCACGTACGCGATGCTGTTCATCATCGACCGCATCGCGACGGTTCGGGTGAGCGAGGCGACTGAGGATGTCGGCCTGGACGCCGGGCTGCACGGCGAGGAGGCCTACGCCGGCATCTGATCGTGGCGGCGACTCAGGTCCCGGGCTCGCGCGTCGACCAGTACTCGCGCCAGCCGCCGAACTCGGTGATGTCGCGATGGATCCCCTCGGCCAGCTCCCGCGGGAAGAGGATCCCCGGCACGGTGCGGCCGTCGACCAGCTCCACGGGCCCCCGATACAGGCCCGGCGGCTCACCTGCCTCGACCCGTGCCCAGACCTCCTCCGGCACGTCGTACAGCTCGCCCGGGACGGAGATCCCGCCCTCGGCCACCTCGAACATGCCCGGATGGACGTCAGCGATCGAATAGATCCGATAGCGCGGCGCGGTCAGGTGTTCACCCAGGAAGGTCGCCCCATCGAGGTTCGCATTCAGCTTCAGGCCGCGCATCAGCGTGCCGTTCACGAAGAGTTGCGTCGACACCCGGATACCTCTTGTCTCAAAGGATAGGAAAGGCGCTGGCGGCTCTCGCCGCCAGCGCATCCAGCCCGATCGGCCGCGATGGGGACCATCCCGGCCAGCCTCATCGGGTCAGTACATCGCAGCGTCCGGCTCGTCCTCGGGCGGCGCCGTCAGCGCTGTTCGCAGGTCGGCCATCGATCCTTGGCCCTCGCGCCATGCGGACAGCCAGATGACGAGAGCTGCGAACACGTAGCCGATCCAGACCGGTTCCGGGGTCCGGACGGTGAACGACCCGTCGACAACCTGGAAGATCAGGCCGGCCGGGTCATGGATGAGCCCGACGAACGCCAGGACGGCGGCGATGAGCGTGTAGACGATCGCCCGGCTGTACTCCTTGGCGATGACGAAGTAGGCGATCGCGCCGAGCATCAAACCGGCCAGCACCGCCCCGGCGCCGAGCCGCTCGAGGCCGGCGTACAGCACGCCTTGACTGCCAAGCGCGTCGTAGCCGACCGTGCCGGCGTTGGTCCCGGCCGCACCGAGGGCGCCGTCGACGAGCGTCTTCGCCCACTGCGCGATGTTCGGCACGATGGCCAGCACGATGGCCGGGGCGTACTTCGCCTTCGACGTCTGGAACGCCTGCGCGCCGATGACGAGGCCGATGAACAGCAGGATCGGGAACAGTGCCGCTCGCGGGATGATCGCCAGGAACAGGCCGACGAGCCCGAGCAGGCAGATCAGCGCGATGACGATCCCGGTCGCGAGCGAGTAGCCGATCCGGCCGCCGACGGCCTTCCAGCCCGGGTGGCCGATGTAGACGGCGGGCGGGAACGGGCTTCCGAGGAACGACCCGACGACCGCGCCGATGCCGTCCGCCAGCAGGATGTGGCGGAGGTTGTAGTTGTCCCCGGCGACAGAGGCCGACTCGACGTTGTTCATGCCCTCGGTGAAGTTGTAGACGCCGAGCGGGATCGCCGTGACGAGGAGTGGCAGGATGTCGGACAGGCCGCTCAGGACCTCGCTGCCAGGCGTCGGCAGATGGACCCCGACCTGGGTGAAGGAGTCCGTCACCGCCTGCGGCGAAAGCCCGGTCCAGCCGAACACGAAGTACGACAACCAGCCGATGACCGAGCCGACGATGATCGCCGCGAGGCCGCCCGGGATGCCGAACGGCAACCGAACGCCTGCCGTCCACGACAGCAGGATGATCGCGAACGTCGCGAGCGCGATCCAGGCGGCGTTGAACATCTCGAACGACGCGTTCATCGAAATGAACGCGAGAGAGATGCCGGCGAGCGTGCCGAGCATCGCCGCGCGCGGCGTGTACCTCCTGATCGTCGGGCCGATGAACGCGCCGATCAGCACGATCACGCCGATCAGGAAGGCCCAGGCGATCCCGGCTTCCCAGGCCTTCATGACGTCGCCAGTCTTGCCGAGGACCGGCAGCATGATCACGAAGGTCACAAAGAAGTAGTGCGGCACGGATGGCCCGTACGGCATCGCCGCGACGTCGTCGCGAC
>JANMBS010000422.1:0-8123 GCA_031360525.1 Thermomicrobiales bacterium | reverse complement strand
ATGGAGCTCCATCCGGCAGGTCAGGCTCGCGGCGGTCAGCTCGAAGCGCTGGACGACACCGCCCGCGAACGGCCAGTCGGGGCCGAGGTCGATGGCGATGGTCGTCCCGTCGACGGCCTGCCAGCGGCGGTCGAGGACCGTCCCGTGGATGGCGTGCGGCGGCAACGTCGCCGGGAGCCGCCGGACCGTGCCGCCGAACGTGAACTCCGCATCGCGGACCCGACCCGCGTAGGGTGCCATCGGGAACGAGCCCCAGTCGCGCGGCCCATCCCGGGACGTCTTGAGCAGCTCCCAACCATCGACCATGAGCGAGGCGACCCGCCCGCCGGCGATGAGGTCGACGACGACCTCGACGCCTGGCGCCGAGAGGCGGAGGTGGTCGACGTCCGGATCGCCGGGCAGCCCGATCCGCATCGTCCCGCCGCCCGAGGCCGCGACCGGCGCCAACCGGTCGCCCTTGGCGACCATCTCGTTCACGGGCGGAGTGGAGCGGAAGATCTGCTGGTCGAACCCGACCAGCATCCCCCCGATCGTCTGGCCGACCGATACGCCCTTCTTCTTGGTCACCCGCGAAGTCTAGCCGGGGCGGGCGACCCAACTGGCCCGGGCGATCGCACGAGACAGCCTGCGGCTTCGGGCATCACTCATCGACCTTTCATCCTCGGGCCGCTAGCCTTCGGGGGAGCTCACTGTGAGGATCGCCCATGAGGGTTCTGGTCCGTCGAGGACGAGAAGATGGCCGGCCTCCTAAGGCGCGGGCTCGAGGAGGCTACGCGGTCGACCTGCATGGAAATGGGACTGACGCGCTCTGGGCGGGCTCCGGCGCCGCGCGACCCAGCGCGCCTGGGTTAGAGCAGCTCCCCGTGTGCTGAGCCGGTCGGCTCGCCGTCGAGCGGCCGGGGTTCCTCGCCGGGACCGTAGACCGGCTTGGCACCGTTGCCGGCCGAGTCGCCCGCCTCGAGCACGGGGAGCGGTGCTGACGACGTCCCTTCGATGGCACCGACGCCGAACGGCACCCACTTCGACGGGTCCTGGAGGCGGTGCGCCTCGGTGTTGCCTCGGGTGTGGACCTCTGAGAAGCCCTTCGGCTCGATCCACATCCGCTCGCCCTCGAGCAGGCCGAGGATCCCGGACTGGCCGGCCTCGGGTCGCTCGTGCTGGCAGTACTGGCAGGACGCCTGGTCGTGCTTCTGGTAGGTCTCGGGCTCTTCGTACGTCGTGATGTAGCCCTCGTAGTTGCGCAGCACGACCTTGTGGTCCGAGTACGAGATCAGGTAGTTGGGCATGACGGGGATCTTGCCGCCCCCACCGGGTGCATCGATCACGAAGGTCGGGACCGCATAACCGGAGGTGTGGCCGCGCAAACCCTCCATGATCTCGAGGCCCTTGCCGACCGGCGTCCGGAAATGGCCGGAGCCCTCGACCAGGTCGCACTGGTAGAGGTAGTACGGCCGGATGCGGTTGGCCACGAGCTGGTGGACGAGCGCGCGCTGGATGTGGACGCAGTCGTTGACGCCCGCCAGCAAGACGCTCTGGTTGCCGACCGGGAGGCCGGCCCTCGTCAGCTTGTCGACCGCCCGGCTGACCTCAGGGGTGATCTCGTTGGGGTGGTTGAAGTGGAGGTTGATCCAGAGCGGGTGGTACTTCTCGAGCATCTCGCACAGCTCGTCGTCGATCCGCTGCGGCAGGAAGACCGGCACGCGACTGCCGATCCGGATGATCTCGATATGGGGGATCTCGCGCAGGCCCTTGAGGATCGATTCGAAGAGCTTGGGCGCGAGCGTCAGGCCGTCGCCCCCGGAGATCAGGACGTCACGGACCTGCGGTGTGCGGCGCAGGTACTCGAGCTGCGCCTCATGGTCCTTGCGGTTGAAGTTCTGGGTCGGGTCGCCGACGATCCGGCTCCGCGTGCAGTAGCGGCAGTAGCTCGCGCACTGTGTCGTGACCAGCATCAGGACACGGTCCGGGTAGCGGTGCACGAGGCCCGGGACCGGGGAGTGGCGGTCCTCGGCCAGCGAGTCCTCCATCATCCCGGTGAAGGCTCCGTGCTCGCGCGCGGTCGGGATGACCTGCAGGCGGATCGGGTCGTTCGGGTCCGTGGGATCGATCAGGCTCATGAAGTAGGGGGTGATGTCGACTCGGAACTTGTCCGGGACCGAGAGGCCCTCGCGCTCCTCGTCGGTCAGCTCAAGGATCTGCTCGATCTCCGCGAGGTCGTTGACGCGGTTACTGAGCTGCCAGCGCCAGTCGTTCCACTGCGCGTCCGGGACGTCCTCCCAGCGCGGGGCGCGGCGGCTGACGGCCGGACTGCCGTTCGCGCCCAGCGCGCGGGCCGGGTCGGCGAGGTTGACGAACGGCGCCTCGGCGGCGGTCCGGGCGGCGTCCTGGTGGGCGACCGCCGTCTTGATCTCCTGGGCGTCCACGCGAGCGAGCCTCCGGATTCGAGCGTCAGGTCCGGACTGGTCGCCGGCTCCGACGCATAAAGTCTATGCAGTCTGCAAGTGGCGGGATGATAGCGCGATTCTCCCCGCGGTCTACTGGCCAGATGGTCAGGCGAATCACGCGACCCCGGCACGGACCGGGGTCGGGGAGCGGCGAGGGGCTCGAGCGGAGCTACTCCCCGATGACCGCCCAGAGGAAGCCCATCATGATGAAGAAGCCGGTGAAGAGCGCGATCAGGCCGATCCCGCCGTAGGGCGAGTTCGCGCCGGTGTGCGGCACCAACTGGAGCCCGATCCCAAAGACGACGGCCCAGATGATGAACAGGAACGTGAACAGGAACTTCGCGTTCGGGTTCGTGATCTTGCGGACCCAGGTCGAGCCGCCCTCGGCGGTCATCGCCGAGCGCAGGATGATGTAGATCATCGTGATGACCAGGATGGCCGAGATCCCGAACGGGATGGGCTGCTGGAAGGCGACCAGGAAGAGCTGCACGGGCCGATGCTAGCAGACCGTCGACGGCCCGGAATGGGGCCTCCGGCGCGGTCGCGGGTACGATGCAGGCGTCCCTCATCCGTCGTCGAGTCCGAGGCGAACCCCTGACGTGACCCCATTCGAACGGCTCGGCCGGTTCGTCGTGCATCGTGCCTGGTGGGTGATCGCCGCATGGGCCGCCCTGCTGCTCGTCGCGATCCCGTTCGCGCCGCAGGTCCCGGGCCAGCTCAGCGCCGGCGGGTTCATCCTCGATGACCTGGAATCAGCGCGAGCGAAGGCGCTCCTCGAGACCGAGCTCGGCGCGCCCCCGTCGGCGCTGGTCATCGTCTTCTCGAGCCCGACGCTGACCGCCGGAACGCCCGACTTCGAGGTCGCCGCGGCCGACTCGATCCGCGATGTGGGGATGGCGCCGCACGTCGCCCGCGTCGTCTCGCACTTGGTCTCGCCTCGCCAGATCTCGACCGACGGCCACACCGCCTACGACATCGTCTTTCTCGATCTGCCGCCTGATGATTCGCCCGACGCGCTGCCGATCCTCCGCGAACGGCTACGGCCGGCGCCCGGGCTCGATGTCGAATTGGCCGGCGGACCTGCCTTCTACGGCGACGTCCAGACCGTCTCGGAGGCCGACCTTCGGCGAAGCGAGGTCATCTCGCTTCCGTTGGCGGCCCTCGCCCTGATCCTCGTCTTCGGGTCGCTGGTCGCGGCCGGGGTGCCGCTGATCGTCGGCGGAGCGGCGGTCATCGTCGCGCTGGCCGGCATCTTCGTCGTCGCCTCGCTGACGCCGATGAGCATCTTCGTGCTCAACCTGGCGACCTTGCTCGGGCTCGGGCTCGGTGTCGATTACTCGCTCTTGATGACGAGCCGTTTTCGCGAGGAACTGGCGCTCCGGCCCGATGACCCCGAGAGGGTCGCCGACGCTGTCCGGATCACCGTCACGACTGCCGGCCGGGCGGTGTTCTTCAGCGGGCTGACCGTCCTGCTCGGGCTGCTCGGGCTCGTCTTGTTCGAGTTCATGATCCTGCGCTCGGTCGGGATCGCCGGAGCGATCGTGGTCGGGCTGGCCGTCGCCTCCGCGCTGACGCTGCTGCCGGCCCTGCTGACGATCATCGGCCAGCGGATCGATCGCTTCGCGGTCCGGAAGGTGGCGCGCACGACGGGCACCGACGGGGCATGGTCGCGCCTCGCACGGCGCGTGATGCGCCATCCGGTCGCGGTGCTCGTCCCAACGCTCGCGTTGCTGTTGCTGCTCGGCTCACCGTTCCTGCACGTCCGGTTCAACGCCCCGGACGCCTCGATCCTGCCGCCCGAGGTGCCGTCGCGGGCGGCGTTCGACCGGCTCAAGGCCGAGTTCGGCGAGGGCGAGTTCGCCCCGATCGTCCTCGCCCTGCGGACCAATGGCGCCGCGACGACCCCGGCCAACCTCGCGGCGCTGGACGACTATTCGCGCCGCCTCGCCTCCGACCCGCGCGTCACCCGTGTGGACAGCCTCGTCGATGTCGATCCCCGCCTGACCCTGGCTCAGTACACGCTGCTCTACGGCGACCCGAACGGGCCGCGCGACCGGTACGTCCAGACAGCACTCGCCGCGACGACCCGCGGCGACCTCACGGCGTTCACCGTGTACACGCCCTACGGCCCGAACCGCGACGAGGGCAAGGCGCTGGTCACCGCACTGCGCACGCCCGGCGGGCCCCTTGCACCGCCGGCGGGGACCACTGTGCTCGTCGGGGGCGGCGCGGCGGACGTGGCCGACGTGGTCGACCGGGTCCGGGCCGACTTCCCACGGACGGCCCTGTTCATCATCGTGTCGACCTATCTCGTGCTCTTCGTCCTGCTCCGGTCCGTGGTCCTGCCAGCCAAGGCGCTGGTGATGAACACGCTGTCGATCGTGGCCAGCTTCGGGGCTCTCGTGTGGATCTTCCAGGACGGCAACCTCTCGGCGCCCCTCGGCTTCCAGCCGCTCGGGTTCGTCGAGACGACCCAGCCGGTGATCCTGTTCTGTGTCCTGTTCGGGCTGTCGATGGACTACGAGGTCTTCCTGCTGTCGCGGATGAAGGAGGTCTGGGACCGGACCGGCGACAACGTCGAGGCGGTCGCGGGCGGGATGGAGCGGAGCGGCCGGATCGTGACGTCGGCGGCGCTGATCGTCGTGCTCGTGGCGGGATCCTTCGCGTTCGCCGACATCGTGCTGATCAAGGCGCTCGGGATCGGGATGGCGATCGCGGTCGCGCTCGATGCCACGGTCATCCGCGCCCTGCTCGTGCCGGCCACGATGCGCCTCCTCGGCCGCTGGAACTGGTGGATGCCGTCCGCCCTCGAGCGGTTCGTGGCAGGCCGGCTGCCGGCCTCGGAGTCCGAGGTGGAGGCCACGATCCGATGAACCGACGCCGACGCCTCCTGGCCCCCGTCGTCGCCGCATTCCTCGTGGCCTCGCTGGCCGCCTGCACCGGCGGCTCGCCTGGGACGCCGATCCTCGCCAATGCTGTCCCGCCTCCGCCCTCCGTCGCGCCGCGGACGCCGCCGCCGGTGGCGATCGCCGATCCACTCCCCGTGGTCCTGCCACGTGACGACGGCCCACACGATCGCCTCACCGAGTGGTGGTATTACACGGGCCACCTTCGAGCCACTGACGGGAGCCGCTACGGCTTCGAGTTCGTGATCTTCCGCGCCGAGCGCGGCCGCTTCCCGACGTCGTGGGTCTCGCACCTGGCGGTCACCGACCAGACCGGCGATCGCTTCCTCTACAGCCAGCGGCTCGAGGTCAACCCGGGCGTCGATGGCTCGCCACGGGGCGCCGCCGGCATCCCGCTCGGGGTCGACCTGTCGATCACGGGCGCCGATCCGTCCCTCCCCGCGACGGCCGGGCGGACGGCCTGGACGATGTCCGGCGCAAACGGCCACGATCGACTGCGCGCCACGCTGACACCCGACGAAGCGGCCCTCGCCGGGTCGCCCGGCGGTCTCGGTCTCGATCTGAGCCTGACCGCCACGAAGCCGGCAGCGCTCCACGACCGCGACGGTTGGATCGACTTCGGGCCGGCCGGTGGCTCGTATTACTACTCGCGGACGGCGATGACCGCGACGGGCAGCCTGAACCTGGACGGGCGCTCGTTGACGGTCGATGGCTCGGCCTGGTTCGACCATCAGTGGGGCGACTTCATCTCGGTCGGTGGCGGCGGCTGGGACTGGTTCGCGGTCAACCTCGACGACGGGACCGACCTGACCCTCTCGCTCGTGCGCGATGCCGACGGCTCGTACCCGCTCATCTACGGGACGGTCGTCGGCCGCGACGGGAAGGTCCGGCACCTGGACCGGGACGCGTTCGAGGTCGAGGTGACCGATCGCTGGGTGAGCCCGAAGACCGGCGCCGACTATCCCGCCGGCTGGACGATCCGGATCCCCGGCGAGGACCTCGAGATCAGACTCACGCCGACGGTGGCGGCGCAGGAACTCGACACGCGCGCGACGACCGGCGTCATCTACTGGGAAGGCTCGCAGATGGTCCGAGCGACCCGGGCGGGCGCGCCGCTCGGCGGCCTGGGCTACGTCGAACTGACCGGGTATGCCGCGATGGCGACCGGGGGAAGCTGAGGGACAAGCGAGCTGGCTCCCATGGCCGCGACGGGCCGCCGCTAGTCGAGGGCGGCGTCGAGCGCCGCGGCGGTGGGCATCCCCCCGCGCGCTCCCGGCCGAGTGACCGCCAGCGAGGCTGCGACGCCGGCTCGTCGCGCGGCTTCGACCAGGTCGAGACCGCCCGCCAGGCCCGCAGCGAGCGCACCGTTGAGCGTGTCGCCGGCCCCGACCGTATCGACGACCTCGACCTTGGGCGCCGCCATCGCGCGAGCCCGCCTGCCATCGACGAGGAGGGTGCCGTTCGCCCCGAGACTGACGAGGATGGCCCGGTCGCCCGGTTCGGGACCGAGCAGTCGTTTCGCCTGGGCCGACGGCCGACCGCGCCCACCGACGAGCGTCGCCAGCTCGCCCTCGTTGGGCGTCAGGATGTCCGCCAGCTCGAGGGTGGGTCCCTCGAGGCCGTGCGCCGGGGCCGGATTGAGGATCGTCGTCGCCCCCGCGAGGCGAGCGACCCGGAGCGCCTCGTGGGTCGCCCCGGTCCGGATCTCGTGCCCGACCAGGACGATGTCTGCCTTCTTGAGCTCCAGCCCCTTGAGCGCGGCCCGCACCTGGACCGAGTCGAGCGCCGCGTTCGCGCCGCTGGCGATTGCGATCGAGTTCTCGCCCACCTCGTCGACCACGATGAGGGCGATCCCGGTGGCCTCGCCGGGGAGGGTGAACAGGCCGGCGACATCGACCCCGTCGTCCTCGAGCGCGGAACGGGCCGCCCGCCCGAACGCGTCGTCGCCGACGGCACCTATGAAGAAGGTCCGCGCCCCGAGCCTGGCCGCGGCGACCGCCTGGTTGCCGCCCTTGCCGCCATGATGCTGCGCGAACCGACCGCCGATGACGGTCTCGCCCGGCCCCGGCAGCCGCTCCGTCGTGACGACGAGGTCCACGTTGACCGAGCCGACGACGATGACCCGACCGGCCACCCCTAGGACCCCGTGATGAACTCGCCGCCGTCGACGCCGATCACCTCGCCGTTGATGAAGTCGGTGCCGTCGCCGGACAGCACGACGATGGTCTTTGCGACGTCCTCCGGCGTGGTCATCCGACCGGTCGGGTTCCGCTTGGTCGCCGACGCGATGATCATGTCGTGCTCGGGGATCTTCATCAGGGCCGGTGTCATCGTCACCCCGGCGCGGATGGTGTTGGCCGTGATCCCCTTTCGCGTCTGGGCGAGTTCCATCGCGAGCTGGCGGATGTGCGATTCGAGCGCGGCCTTGGCCGACGACACGACGCCGTAGGACGGCACCACCCGCGACGACCCCTCGGACGTCATGGCGTAGATCTTCGAGCCGTTCTCGAGGAAGCCGCCGAGGTACAGGTCCTGGACCCAGTAGACGAGGCTGTTGGCCATGACGTCCTGGGTCATCTCCATCTTCTTGCGATCGACCGCGGCCTTCGGGTCGTCGCTGATGTACGGCACAAGCGAACCGAAGGCGAGGGAGTGCATCACGACCCGGACGTAGGGATGGCGGCCGGCCGCCTCGGATGCGTCGAACCGTTCGCGAAGCGAGGCCAGCGCGGCCGCCCGTTTCTCGTCGTCGGCGGCGTTCATGTTGATGTAG
>JANMBS010000408.1:0-2069 GCA_031360525.1 Thermomicrobiales bacterium | reverse complement strand
CGGCCTTCAGGCCGGCGAATGGACCGTGACCGCCGATCTCATTCGGCCCATCGAACACGCGACCCAGCCGACGGACCGCTGGCGGCGTCCAGGCACGGAGCGGCTGCCTCGCGCCAAGTGGTCGTGGCGGCGAAGGAGCCTGACCGACGGCGAGGCGAACGCCGTGGCCACTCGTTGGGCGCTGCTGGCCCCTCTGGCCAAGATCCCAGCGGTCATCCCCGGGAGCTTCACCCTGATGGGGACGATCGCGATCGTGACGGCGATCACGATCATCGCGGCGTTGCTGGCTCGAGACGGCGTCTCGGTCGCCAGTTCCCTGATCGTCTCCCTTCTCGCGCTCGTCTCCGGTCTCGCTGGGGCGAAGTCGTGGCATGCCGTCCTGCATCCCGGTCCCTGGCGACACTCGCTTGGCGGATGGTCCGTTGACGGGTTCCTCGTGGTGGCTCCGGCGGTTGCCGTGGTCGGATTGCTCGCGTTCGATCTGCCGGTCGGCGCGTTCCTCGACGCGGCCGCCCCCGCCATCTTCTTCGCGGTCGCGATCGGTCGCTTCGGGTGCTTCTTCACGGGTTGCTGCGCTGGGCGCTGCACCAGGTCCCGCTGGGGCGTGTGGTCCTCCGATCGTCGCATCGGTGCGCGTCGCATCCCGGCCCAACTCCTCGAGTCAGGCGCCGGCCTGATCATCGGCCTCGTCTCGTTCGTGCTGGTTCTCGCCGACGTGTTCGGCGTGGCTGGGCTCGTGTTCGTGGTCGCGGTGGTCGTCTACGCCATCGTCCGCCAGTTCCTGCTCCGGGTGCGAGCGGAACGGCGCGAGTACTCATGGCGGCGCAGCCGTCTCGTGACCGGAGAGCGATCCTAGGCGCGCCAGCGGCATGCGGCGCACGTCGGCAAGTCGGGGCCGCTGACGACCGGGACCATCGTCCCGGTCATGTTCATGCCCGCGACCGCGGCGAGCACGAGTGGCGGTGCGACTGAAAGGGTTCGGGGCGGTAACTGCTACAGCGGGGTAGGATCAGGGAACCGCGTCGCTCGAACTCCGACGATGCGCGCATCCAGCCCCCCAACGTCCGTGACGCCCGAACCGATCGGCTACTAGGAGAACCATGAACCTGCGCCATATCGCCCTCGCTCCCGCGCTCATCCTTATCGCCGCCGCCTGTTCCGGGACCGGTTCGACGGCATCGCCCTCGGGTTCGGCCGGATCACTGTCGCCAGCTGGGACCGCGAGCCCTGCAGTGCAAAAGGTCGAGGTGAAGCTGACCGACGCGCTCAAGATGGAGCCCGCCGAGATGACCGTGAAGGCCGGCCAACCTGTCACCTTCGTGGTCACCAATTCGGGTGCGATCCAGCACGAGTTCTACCTCGGCGACGAGTCGGCGCAGAACAAGCACGAGAACGAGATGATGTCGGGTGGTGGCATGGCGATGGACGAGCCAGACGGCATCGTCCTCAAGCCTGGTGAAACCAAGGAGCTGACGCACACGTTCCCGATGGCGGGGGCCTTCGTTGGCGCCTGCCATGAGACAGGCCACTACGCGCAAGGGATGAAGGCAATGATCACGGTCACGGACTAGGCTGGCCTGGAAGCCGATCATGGCCAAGGAATTGGCGCGGCTTTTGCTCAGGGCGTCGCGAGGTGCTGGGCGGGCGGGCCGCCCGGTGGGGCCCAGCCACGCTGAACAGCGAGCCGTGACGTGCCCGGCTGATGGTCCACGGCACCAGTGCGGGCCTGACTGCCCACAACCGAACCGGACCAGGGTCAGTCGCCGGTCCACCACTCCACGAGCGTGCCGGACCAGGGCGGCGTCCGGGCAAGGTCCAGGTTATCGCCGAGGATCACCCGGCGCCCATCGGGATCGATCCAGACGACAAACGTTGCCGTGGTCATCGGGTCGCGCAGCCGCGGCAGGGAGTAGCGCAGGGTCGTGATCGGCTCCGTGGCCGCGCGCACGATGACGAGCGGGGCGGCACCGAACCGGACGACGCCGTCGAGGTCGCGCGCCGGCCAGACCTCCACCTGAAGGGTCGGGAACCGAACGGCCACCGCAGTCGCGGCCTCACCGGCGTCCACC
>JANMBS010000330.1:0-2396 GCA_031360525.1 Thermomicrobiales bacterium | reverse complement strand
CCGAGGGTCGCCACGTCGCGCAGACCGTGCGGGCCGATGGTCGCCAGGTAGATCGAGGCCGCCAGGGCGAGCAGGGCCTGGTTGGTACAGATGTTGCTGGCCGCCTTGTCGCGCCGGATGTCCTGCTCTCGCGCGCGCATGGTCATCACGAAGGCGCGCTTCCCCTCCAGGTCGGTGGTCATCCCGACGAGACGGCCTGGGAGCTGACGGACGAGCGCGTCGGTCGAGGCGAGGATCCCGAGATATGGGCCACCGTATTGAGGGGCGATGCCGAGGGGCTGGCCCTCGCCGGCCGCGATGTCGGCGCCATACGCCCCAGGCGGTTCGAGCACCGCGAGGCTGACCGGCTCGACGACCGCGACGAAGAGGGCGCCTGCGGCGTGCGCCAGCCGGCCGATCTCGGGCATCGGCTCGAGCAGGCCCAGGAAGTCGGGCTGGGCCGCGATGACGCCGGCGACCGGGCGGTCGGCGTCGGCAAGCATCCGCTCGAGGGCGGCCAGGTCGGTCGTCCCGGCCCTCGGACCCTCGGCGACCAGCGGGATCTCGTCGAGCTCGAGACGGCCTTTGAGATACGTCTCGGTCGTTTGCCGGTAGTGCGGATGGACGCCGCGCGAGATGAGCACCCGCTCGCGCCGGGTCGCCCGGCAGGTCATCAAAGCCGCCTCGGCGGTCGCCGCCGCGCCGTCGTAGTGCGATGCGGAGACGACGTCGAGGTCGACCAGCTCGGCCAACAGCGACTCGTACTCGTAGATGCTCTGCAGCGTCCCCTGGCTGATCTCCGGCTGGTATGGCGTGTATGCCGTGTACCACTCGCCCCGGAGGAGCAGCTGATCGACGGCCGGTGGCGTCCAGTGGCGGTAGACGCCGGCACCAAGGAATGAGGCGAGGTCGGTCCGGTTCCGGGCGGCCAGACCGGTCAGCCGGGCGGCCAGCTCGAGCTCGGGCTCCGGGTCGGGCAGATCAAGCTTCGAGGCACGCAGGGCCGGCGGGATGTCCTCGAACAGCTGGTCGACGGATGTGAGGCCGAGCGCTCCGAGCATCCGCGTTCGGTCATCGGCGGTATGGGGACCGTATGGCATCGGGTCGTCAGCCCGCGGCGATCAGCGCGTCGTAAGCGGCTGCGTCGAGCAGGTCGTCGACCTGGGCGGGATCGGCCAGGCGCACACGAAGCATCCAGCCTGCTTCGTACGGATCGCTATTGACGAGTTCGGGCTTGGCCCTGAGACCCCCGTTTGCTTCGACGACCTCGCCGCTGACCGGCGCGAACAGGTCGCTCACGGCCTTGACCGACTCGACCACGCCGAACGCGGCGAACTGTTCGAGGCTGCGTCCCGCGTCTGGCAACTCGACGAAGACGATGTCCCCGAGCTGGTCGGCGGCATAGGCGGTGATCCCGATGGTGGCCTCGCCGCCATCGACGCGGACCCATTCATGGTCTTTCGTGTAGCGCAGGTCGGTCGGCACCATCGGATCAGGCTTGCCTCCTGTAGAACGGAAGGGCGACGACACGAGCCGGGACGCGGGTGTCGCGGATCTCGATCTCGACAACGGTACCCGGCTCGCCGTCCTCCGGCGCGACATAGGCCATCGCGATCGGGACGCCGAGGGTCGGCGACTGCGTCCCGCTGGTGATGACCCCGGTCCGCCGCTCCCCGGCCCAGACCGGGTAGCCGTGGCGTGCGATCCCGCGTCCTTCGACTGTCAGGCCGACCAGCCGGCGCGCGGGTCCGTCGCGGGCGACCTTCTCGAGCGCAGTGCGACCGACGAAGTCGACCGGCTTGGCCAGCTTGACGACCCGCCCGAGTCCGGCCTCATACGGATTCGTGTCGAGGTCCAGCTCGTTGCCGTAGAGGGGCATCCCGGCCTCCAGCCTGAGCGTGTCGCGAGCGCCCAGCCCGACCGGTCCGCCGTCCGCGGCGCGGACAGCCGCGAGCAGGACGTCCCACAGCTGTTGCGTCGCCGCGGTGTCGACGAAGACCTCGAATCCGTCCTCGCCGGTGTAGCCGGTCCGGGCGACCAGGCCTGGGATGCCGGCGACGACCCCCTCGACCGCGGCGTAGTAGCGCAGGGCGGTCAGGTCGACATCGGTCAGCGGCCCCAGGACCTCGGCCGAGCGCGGCCCCTGGACAGCCAGCAACCCGGTGGCCAGCGAGCGGTCGTCGAGGACCGCCTTGAACCCCGCCAACCGCTCGGCAAGGGCGTCCGAGACGATCGCCGCATTGCCCGCGTTTGCGACCACCAGGAAGACCTCGTCCCCGAGCCGGTAAACGATGAGGTCGTCGACGATCCCGCCGTCGCTGGTGCACAGCATCGAGTACTGGGCCCGACCGACGGCCAGGCTCGGCGGGTCGGAGATGAGTGCCGCCGCGAGCGCCAGACCGGCTTCCGGGCCCTCC
>JANMBS010000328.1:0-1768 GCA_031360525.1 Thermomicrobiales bacterium | reverse complement strand
TGGCCTTCTTCCCATCGTCGCCGCTGAAATACTGGGTCACCCTGATCGACTCGATGATCTCCTTGAGCTTGCGCTCGGCCGTCCGGTTCGGGTCCTGGACGAGGGCGCTGTCAAGGAGCTGATTGCGGACGAGTTGCTGGGTGATCGTCGAGGCGCCGCGGCTATCACCGCGCAGCGAGCCCAGAGCCGCCGAGGCGATCGCGATGGGATCGAACCCGGCGTTCTCCCAAAAGGTCTTGTCCTCGACCGCGGTCGTCGCATCGAGCAGGACGGGCGGGATCTCGTCGAACTGGACGACCTCGCGCTTGGCTTCGCCGAAGCGAGCCAGTTCGATCTTGCCGGTCCGGTCGTAGACGATCGTTTCCTGGGGAAGGACGTAGTTCGTCAGCTCGGACGGTGACTTCAGATCGGCGCTGACCGAGGTGAAGAGCGCGACAGTGGCGAGGGCGGTGATGGTGCCCAGGCCGGCGAGGAAGACGAAGATGATGATGGCGATCCAGCCCGCCGTATTCGGCCGGGTGCGGATGGGGGGTCGAGCGACAGACATGGCGGAGGAAGGACTCCGTGAGCGAGGTTGGGAGGAGGACCGGACGTTTCGGTCCGGCTAAGGATGCCGCAGTCTCCGAAAACGCGACGTTACGGCTTGGACGCGCGACGTAAAGGATGCGCGCGGCCGGGGGTGGAGACGAGTCGCCCTGGACGGATGTGTCGCCGGTCGCGTTCCGACCTGGGCTTTGTGGCGGCTCAGAGCAGCCGGCCTGCGCCCTCGGCGGCGTGGACCGGCAGGACCATCGGGATCAGGCCCGTTCGCGCCGTGTACTCGGACCCGACGGCCGCCCGGAGCGCCTCGACGGCGTCGGGACGGACGAGGTTGATGGTGCAGCCACCGAACCCGGCGCCGGTCATCCGGGCCGCGATGACCCCGCTCACGCCGGAGGCGATCTCGACCATCGCGTCGAGTTCGGGGGAGGTGACCTCGAACCGGTCGCGCAACGAGGCGTGGCTGTCCGCGAACAGTCGGCCGACCGCGGCGAGGTCTCCAGCGGCCAGCGCGGTCACGGTCGCCTCGACCCGGGCGTTCTCGGTGATCACGTGCTCGGCACGCCGGTAGGCGACGGGATCGAGCCGGTCGACGGCCGCGGCGAGAGCCTCCGGCGTGACGTCGCGCAAGCTGTGGATCGTCGGATCGCCGGCGGCCAGGGCGGCCACCGCCGCGTCGCACTGGCTGCGCCGGAGGTTGTACTCGGATCGCTCGAGATGGCGTGGCGAACCGGTATGGCAGACGACGAGCGAGACGTCGGCCGGGAGCTGGATCGCCCGCCAGTCGCGTGAGCGGCAATCGAGCAGAACCGCCGCGCCCGCGATGCCGCACGACGCGGCGAACTGGTCCATGAGGCCGCTCTGGACCCCGACAAAGCCGTTCTCCGCGCGCTGGCAGAGTTCCGCGAGCCGGAACCGGTCCATGCTCCGTGCGGCGTCGTCGAGGAGCGCCCAGGCCGAGGCCAGCTCGATCGCGGCGGATGACGACAGGCCGGCGTTGGGCGGCAGGGTCGAGGCGATGACCCCGCGCAGGCCCGTCATGGGGAGCCCCACTTCGCCGAGAGCCCAGGCCGTTCCCGCGATGTAGTCGAGCCAGGTGCCCGCCTTGGGGCGGGGGGCGTCGAGATCGAAACCGTCGCGCTCGCTGCCGTCGAGCCGTACGAGCTCGACCCGGCGGTCGTCGGTCGGCAGGTAGGCCATCCGGATCTCAAGGTCGATCGCGGCGGGG
>JANMBS010000316.1:0-7111 GCA_031360525.1 Thermomicrobiales bacterium | reverse complement strand
ACCTTCGCGCCGATGGAGAACGGGGACTACCTGTGGCTCGGCCAGGACCACGGCGAGAACCTCAAGGAGATCGCCCGCCACAGCAAGCACGACGCCGACGCCTACAACCAGTACTCGCACGATATGGAGATGGTCTGCCAGGCGCTCAAGCCGCTGCTCGACGCCCCGCCACCGGACCTGTTCAGCGACGACCCCGAGGAGCTGATGGCCCTCGTCGCTCTGGGATCGCGGTTCCGGAAGATGGACAAGCGGACGCTCCACAACACCGTTCGGCTGCTGACCGGGAGCGCCGCCGACTTCCTCGACGACTACTTCGAGTCGGACATCGTCAAGGGTTATATCGCCTCCTCGGCCATCATCGGCACGAAGGTCGGCCCTCGCTCACAGGGCTCGGGGCTCGTTCTCCTCTACCACTCGATCGGCGAGCACGACGGGGAGTTTGGGGCGTGGGCCTTCCACAAGGGCGGCAACGGCGGATTCACCAAGGTGCTGGCCCGCGCGGCGCAGTCGTTCGGCGCGCAGATCTCCCTCGAGTCGCCTGTCAGCGAGGTGATCACCAAGGGCGGCCGGGCGGTGGGCGTCGCCCTGGACGACGGCACCGAATATCACGCGAACACCGTGGTCAGCGCGCTCGACCCGCGGCGGACCTTCCTCGAACTCGTTGATCCGCGGGAGCTGCCCTCTGACCTCGTCGAGACCATCCAGCGCTTCCGCTTCCAGGGCACCTCATCGAAGGTCAACTTTGCGCTCGACGGGCTGCCCAAGTACCCGGCCCTCGGCGACCGGGGGGATATGTTTCGCGGCTTCACGAACATCGGGCCGTCGATGGACTACCTCGAGCACGCCTTCGACGACGCCAAGTACGGCTGGTACAGCAGCCGGCCATATATGGACTGCGCCATCCAATCCACGATCGACGCCGACATGGCGCCGCCCGGCAAGCACGTCATGAGCACGTTCATCGCGTACACCCCGTACAAGCTGCGTGAGAGCGATTGGGACACCGAGCGGCAGAACCTGGGCGACACCGTCCAGGCGACGTTCGAGTCGTTCTTTCCGGGCTTCAGCGACCTCGTTCTCCACCGCGAGGTCGTCACCCCGCTCGATATCGAACGGACCGTCGGGCTCTCGGAAGGGAACATCTTCGCCGGCGAGTTCCTGGCACCGCAGATGTACTTCTTCCGCCCAGCACCCGGTTGGAGCCAGTACCGCACCCCGATCGACGGCTACTACCAGTGCGGCTCCGGGACGCATCCCGGTGGCTGCGTGATGGGGGCGCCCGGCAAGCTCGCCGCGCAGCGGATCCTCAAGGACCTCGCTCGGGTGTAGTGGTTCCAGGATCCCGGGCGCACCCGCCAGAAGTGTCATTTCTGTCCCAGGCGCGCACTCGTCAAAGGTTTGGCCGACGCGGACCAGACGCCACGCTCACGATCACGCAGCGCACGGTCTCGTTCTTGCCAAATGACCGCCTGGCGCACACCTGGCACGAATCCGCTGACGAACGCCCGCCTGGCGCACATCTGACACTTTGTGCGGACGCAAGTCGAACCCGACGTGCACGCGAGCTCCGGAATGAGCCTTCTTCGGAATGAGCTTTCTTCGAGAGACGACGACGCCATACG
This sequence comes from Thermomicrobiales bacterium, assembly GCA_031360525.1. Lineage (GTDB taxonomy): Bacteria > Chloroflexota > Limnocylindria > Limnocylindrales > CSP1-4 > SPCO01. The sequence continues at coordinate 5,489 of JANMBS010000316.1, read as the reverse complement.
CTGTCGAACACGACCCCTTTGGTCGCGACAAGTCGAGGCGACCGTGGACCAGCGAGACGGTCCAGGAGCGCAGGGTCCAGACAAGAAAGAACCCCGGGTGGTCGGGCCCGGGGTTCAAGGTGTATGCAGCTTGGTTGCGGGGAGAGGATTCGAACCTCTGACCTTCGGGTTATGAGCCCGACGAGCTGCCGCTGCTCCACCCCGCGACTTGTAACTCTAGGGGCCAGGCACGATTCGGTCAAATGTCGATGACCCTAGTTTTGAGTGGCTAGCCTCTTGGCATGACGACGATCATGGATACCATCGAGGTCTTGCGCGTGCTCTCGCGCTGGAGCCGCAGTACCTCAGACTGAGGCGGGCACCACGTCTGGTTCCGGCGGAGCCACTGGCCGCCCGTCCAGCCGCCGCCCGCCGATGAGGAGCCCCGCGACGAGGCTCGCGATCAGCACCGCGCTGAAGACGTACATCGGGTAGACGATGTCCTCCTGGGCGAGGACGCCGGCGATCAGCGAGGCGATGATGAAGCCGACGGTCCCGGCCGCGCCGAAGATCCCCTGCGCGGTCGATGACCGGCCGATCGGCGAGTTCGCCGCGACGACGGCATAGAGCGCGGGGTTGAGCATCGCGAAACCGGTCGCCTCGATGAGGATCATCGGGACGGCCAGGAGCGGATCGGAGATCCGCGTGTAGGCGAGGCCCATGACCGCCGGCAGGATCGAGCCGATGACGATGAACGCCAGCGAGCCGCGCCGATCGACCAGCCGCCCCGCGAACGGCGAGAGCAACAGCACCGGCAGCCCGAACATCGCGAACGTCAGCCCGATCAGGTCGAGGCCCGCCCCGAGTCTCTGGAGAAAAAGGCTCCAGATGACCTCATACGTCCCACCCGCGAAGTAGCCGCCCGCGTTGATGACCAGGGCGGCGATGAGACCCCGGTTCCACAGGCGGGTCGGGACGGACGGGCCGGATGCCTCGCGCGTACCCCGATCGGCGTCGATGGCGGTAGCGACGCGGCGCGTCGTCGATGGCGCCTCGGGCGGAAACTCGGTCGCGTCGGCACGCGGGGCCGGATGCGTGCGCTGGCCCGTCTCGCGACCGCGCATGCCGATCGGGATCGCGGCCAGGAATGCAGCAATCCCACCGAACACGAAGACGAACGAGATCCCGCCGAAGAACCCGGCCCCGAGCGCGCCGATGGCAGGCCCGAGCAGCAGACCGCCCATCTGGACTGCGCCGTACAGGCCGAACGCCTCGCCGCGGCGATCCTGGGGGGTGGCATCGGTCAGATAGCCACGGGCCGCCGGGTCGTAGGCGGCCGTCGCCAGCCCAGAGCCGGCGCGCAGCAGGACGAACGCGAGGGGCCCGGTGAAGATCAGCGGCAGGAAACTGAAGATCCCGGTCGCAACCAGCCCGACGACCATGAGCGGGACCCTGGCAGTCCGATCCGCCAGGTAGCCGAAGACCGGCTCGCCGACCAGCCGCGCAGCCGGCCAGGCGGCGATGACCAAGCCCAACAGCGCCAGGTCGACTCCTTGCTCCGTGAAATAGAGCGGCAGGACCGGCAGCAAGGCCCCGAACCCGAGCCACACGATGAACTCGGCGAGGAGCAGCGGGACGACGTCGCCCCAGCGCTCAAGCCAGGCACGGATCCGCGGCTCGGGCGAGGCGAGGAGCGGGGATGGGGCCATCCTCGGAGCCTACCCGGCGCCGGTATACTTGCGGGCCCCCGTGTCCAACTGCCCCATTGGGAGCAACAGCTTTGCCCACGAACGCCGTCACGGCCGAAGGCCTGGTCAAGATCTACAAGTCGCGCAAAAGCGAGGTTCGAGCACTCGACGGGATCGACCTCGATGTCGCCGAAGGCACCGTGCTCGGTCTGCTCGGGCCGAACGGTGCCGGCAAGACGACCACGGTCCGGATCCTCGCCACGCTGCTCAAGCCCGACGCGGGCCGCGCGACCGTCGCCGGCTTCGACGTGGTCAAGCAGGCCGACCAGCTCCGTCAGGTCATCGGGCTGTCGGGCCAGTTCGCCGCTGTCGACGAGAACCTGACCGGGCGCGAGAACCTGTGGATGTTCGGCCGGCTCTACCAGCTCTCGTCGCTGGAGTCCAGGAGACGGGCAGCCGAACTCCTCGAACAGTTCGACTTGGCCGACGCTGGCGATCGCGTCGTCAAGACGTATTCGGGTGGCATGCGCCGCAGGCTCGACCTCGGAAGCGCCCTCATCGGGCGACCGCGGATCCTGTTCATGGATGAGCCGACGACCGGGCTCGACCCGCGCAGCCGACTCGGGATGTGGGAGGTCATCCGTGGCCTCGTGCGCGAGGGCACGACTCTCCTGCTGACGACCCAGTACCTCGAGGAGGCGGATGAACTGGCCAACTCGATCGCGGTCGTCGACCACGGGAAGATCATCGCGCGTGGCACCGCCGATGATCTCAAATCGCAGGTCGGTGGCGAGCGGATCGAGGTCGTCGTGCGCGACCGCGCCGCCGTGCCCCAGGCGATGGAGGTGCTCCAAGCCGACTGCAAGGGCGAGGTCACGCTCGACGAACACACCCGACGACTGACCGTGCCGGCCAGTGGTGGCGGTGCCGCAGTCCTTGTCCGGGTCGTCCGCGACCTCGACGACGCCGGGATCGTCATCGACGACATCGGCCTCCGTCGGCCGACGCTCGACGATGTCTTTCTCGCCCTGACCGGCCACGCCGCGGAACTATCGGCATGGGCCGACGACGACACGACGCCCGAGGAGAAGAGCGCATGACGGCAGCCCGAGTCTCGACGGCGGGCGCGCCGGCCCCGATCGGCAGCGTCCGACGTGCCTTCAATGACGGCCTCGTCGTGTGCTGGCGCAATCTCAAGCGGATCCCGCGCATCCCGGAACTCGCGATCTTCGCGATCATCCAGTCGATCATGTTCGTTCTGCTGTTCGCGTTCGTCTTCGGTGGCGCGATCCCGCTGCCCGGAGGCGAGTCGTACAACGACTACCTGATGCCGGGCATCTTCGCCCAGACGATCGTGTTCGCCGCGGCGACGACCGCGATCGGAATGTGCGACGACATCAACAAGGGGATCATCGACCGCTTCCGCTCGCTGCCGATGGCCCGCTCCGCGGTCCTGACTGGCCGGACGTCGTCGGACGTCGTGTACAACGCCGGGATCCTGGTCGTCCTGATGCTGAGCGGCCTCGCTGTCGGCTGGACGGTCCACACCGGATTCGTGGCCCTGCTGCAAGGCGTGGCGCTGCTCCTGTTGTTCGCGTTCGCGATGGCTTGGATCGGCGTCTGGCTGGGCCTGATGGTCCCGACGGTGGAGGTCGCCCAGCAGGTTTCGTTCACGGTCATCTTTCCCATCACATTCGTGTCGAACGTCTTCGTCCCGATCGCGTCGCTGCCAAGCTGGCTCCAGCCCTTCGCCGAGTGGAACCCGACGAGCACGCTGACCGCGTCGCTGCGCCAGATCTGGGGCAACCCGAACCCATACCCCGCCGGTTCCAGCCTGGCCTCGACCGAACCCGTCCTCGTGACCCTGGGCTGGGTCGTCGTCATCCTGGCGATCTTCGGGCCGGTCGGGGTGCGCCGCTATCGCTCGATGAGCCGCTGAGCCGCCGGTCGCGTCGGGGGCCTACCATCGTCCGGACATGCTGCCAGCCCCCGCTCTCCTTGCCGTCGGCCTGGTCCTCGGTCTGATCATCCTGTTGCCCGCCCGCCGGCTCCAACTGGCCGGGTTCAGTGGCCGGGCGATCGGGCTGTACGGCCTCTGCCTCTGGGGTCTGGCGTTCTTGCTCGCGGTGCGGCCGGTCGCGGCGCGCTTCCTGATCCCCATCCTGCTGGTCGCCTACCTGGCGCCGTTCGTGGTCGCGCCGGGCCGCTTGTCGGGGATCGTCTCGCGAGGTCGGGGACGAGCCGGGCCGGGAGGCCCGAAAGGGCCGGGCGTGCCCCCAGATCCGCCCAAGCCGCCGATCAAGAACGTCACGCCGCCGGACGAGCGGACCGGGCCTGAATGAGTGGCCCGCTCGCCCTTCACGGGGGCGGGGAGTTCCTGGCCGGTGACGAGGAATTCCTGGCTGCGCTCCTGGGCCGCGCCGTCCAGCGCGCAGAACGAGGCCGACCGATCCGTGTGGCGATCGTCCCGACCGCAGCCGCGCGCGGGCGTCCCGATCTCGCAGGCGCCAACGGCGTCGAGGCGTTCGAGCAGGTCGGGGCCGCAAGCGGGGTCGACGTGGCCGCCACCAGCATCCCGGTCGTCAATCGTGCGGCGGCGGCGGATCCCGGGTTCGCGGCTGAGCTGGCCGCCGCGGACGTCATCCACTTCCCCGGCGGCGACCCCGACCTGATCCCCACGATGATGCCGGGCACGGCGGCCTGGGCCGCGATCACCGACGCGCGTATCGCCGGGGCCGTGCTGGCGGGGGCGAGTGCTGGCGCGATGGCGTTCGGGACGTGGACCTGGACGCCGGGCGGCGGGATGGGCGGGCTGCACCTGGCTCAGGGTTTGGTGGTGGTGCCGCACGCGCGCGAGGCGACATGGTCGGCAACCATCGAACGGTTCGCCGCATGGGCGCCCGACGGTCTCGGGGCACTCGGATTATCCGAGCAGACCGGCGTGGTCGAGGAGCCCGTGGCACCCGGCAGCCTGACCATCGACTGGCGCGTCGTCGGTCCGGGTGTCGCGCTCTGGCTGGCAGATCCGGTGCGCGGCGGGGCGACGGTCGTCGCCCGGGCGGGCGACATCATCTCGACGCCGGTCGTTGCGTTGTGAGGCTCGATCTCGGCTGGCGGCTCGATCCCGAGGTCACATTCCTGAACCACGGCTCATATGGCGCCTGCCCGGACCCGGTGCTCGACATCCAGCGCGCGTTACGCGATCGCCTTGAGTCCGAGCCCGTCCGGTTCCTGTCGGGCGACCTGCCGGGGCTGCTGGCCGAAGCGCGCGAGGCTGTCGGCCGCTTCCTGGGTGCCGATCCCGAGGGCATGGCCTTCGTTCCCAACGCGACCACCGGGATCAACACGGTCCTCCAGTCGCTCCGGTTCTCGCCGGGGGACGAGCTGTTGACCGACGACCACGAGTACAACGCGACGATCAATGCCATGCGGGCGGTGGCGACGCGAGACGGGGCCCGTGTCGTTGTCGCGCGGATCCCCTTCCCGATCGCGAGCCACCACGACGCTCTGGCGGCGATCGTGGGCGCCGTCACCGAGCGGACCCGGCTCCTGCTCGTCAGCCACGTGACCAGCCCGACCGGGCTCATCCTGCCGGTCGCTGATCTCGTCGCCGAGATGGACCGGCGCGGCATCGACACGATGGTCGACGCGGCCCACGCACCTGGGATGCTCCCCGTTGATGTCGCGGGGCTCGGCGCGGCCTACTGGACGGGGAACGGCCACAAGTGGCTGTGCGGGCCCAAGGGCTCGGCGATGCTGTGGGTCCGCGAGGATCGGCGCGATCGGATCCATCCGCTGGTCGTGTCGCATGGGGCCAACGAG
>JANMBS010000313.1:0-24895 GCA_031360525.1 Thermomicrobiales bacterium | reverse complement strand
GGCCGACTCACGGCCCGCCGAACCAGCGTCGATCCCCGACCCAGGTCGTCAGCCGGCCTGGGTCGTTCGATTCTCCGGGGAGGGCGATCGTCGCCTCACAGACGACGAAATGTGGGTCGGAGCCGCTAAGGCCCGCGGTCCGCTTTCGCTCGGCCCCTTCGTCGCCTGGCAGTCGACGGGTGGGTGGCCCGTGGTTCGACGCTGGCCCGAGAGGCAGGCTCAGCCGCTGGGGCGCTTGCCTGCCAGCAAGCCGAGATCGAACTTGCGCTCCGTGCCGTGGAGCAGCCGGTCGATGTTGTCGGCGTGGGCCATCCAGATCAGGGCGGCACCGACCGCTGAGTAGATGACGTAGGGGAGCGGCGTCTCAGGCACGACCAGGAGGACCAGCAACATCGCCGGGAGCATCGCCGCGGATCCGAGCAGCGACCCGAGCGACACGTAACGCGTCAGCAAGATCACGCCGATGAACACCGGTGCAGCGAGCAGGACGGCGATCGGCTGGATGACCAACATCGTCCCGACACCGGTCCCGACCCCACGTCCGCTGCGGAACCCGGCGAAGACCGACCAGATCGCCCCGGCAACCGCGGCAGCCCCGCACAGGACCTCGACAAGTGGATCGCCGCCGGTCACCCAGCGGGCGAGCAGCACGGGCAACGCGCCCTTCGCCAGGTCGCCGGCCACGACCACGGCCGCCCATCGTGGGCCGAGCGCCCGCAATGCGTTGGTCCCGCCGGTCCGGCCCGACCCGATGGTGCGTGGGTCCGTCCCGCCCGCGCGACGCGCGACCAGCACGCCGACCGGGATCGATCCGGCGAGGTAGGCGATGAGCATCAGGCCCACGGTCCGGACCGCGAGGGCGGGGTCCATCGGTTCGCTCCATCGAGATCGGGACTGCGTGCAGTCGGGTCCCGATGGCCGGAGTCTACATCGGGGCTGGCCGGGACCGGGGGGCCGGGACCGAGGCGGCCCAAGTCAGTCCCGCGCTGGACGGGAGCGGCCCACGGCGGCCCCGGCGGGCCCGGTGGCCCGGTCGGGTCGGTTGCGGGAGTCCGGACAGCGCGCGTACCATCGACCTCGATGACCCATCTGCCCAGCCGACGTTCGTCGCCGGCCTCGAGGCGCTCCGAGGCACCCTGACCCATGGCCGTCGGCTCTTCCAACGACTTCGACCTCGTCGTGCTCGGCGCGGGCACGGGCGGCTACGCGGCGGCCTTCCGGGCCGCCCAGCTCGGCCTCAAGGTCGCGCTCGTCGACGAGGACAAGATCGGCGGGACATGCCTCCATCGCGGATGCATCCCGACCAAGGCCTTGCTCGAATCGGCGGCCTTCACCGAACGCGTCCGCCACGCCAAGGAGTACGGCGTCGTGCTCGAGGGCGATCCGGTCGTCGACTACGCGGCGATGGCCGCTCGTCGCGATGCCGTGGTCAAGCGCCTGTGGACCGGCCTGAAGACGCTGATCGACAAGAACAAGGTCACATGGGTCGCCGGCCGCGGGCAGCTCGACGGTCCGGGCAAGGTCAAGGTCAGCCAGCCCGGCGAGGACGGAACTCCCGGTAAGGGCGGCGACCGCGTCCTGAACGCGACCGACGTCATCATCGCCACCGGCTCGCGGGTCAAGTCGCTACCCGGACTGGAGCCCGACGGGAAGCACATCGTGACCAGCGACGACGTGCTCAAGATGGACACCCTGCCGAAGGACATCGTGATCGTCGGGGCCGGGGCGGTCGGGGTCGAGTTCGCCAGTTTGTTCGCTGATGTCGGGGTCAAGGTGACCCTACTCGAGTACCTGCCCGGTATCGTCCCGCTCGAGGACGCGGAGGTCAGCAAGCTGCTCGAGCGCAGCTTCACCAAGCGCGGCATCACGGTCATGACCAACGCCCGCTTCGACGCGAAGTCGGTGACCACCGACGAGAACGGCATCTGCCTCATGGTCGGGCCGGAGGGCGCAGAGCCCACCGAGCTGCGCGCCGAGATGATGCTCGTCGCCACCGGCCGCGCGGCAAACATCGAGAACATCGGCCTCGAATCGACCAAGGTCGAGACCGACCGCGGCGTCATCAAGGTCAACGGCAAGATGCGCACGAAGGAACCCCATGTCTACGCGATCGGCGACGTGATCGGCGGGTTGTGGCTCGCCCACACGGCGGCCCACGAAGGGATCATCGCCGCCCACACGATCGCCGGCGACGCCGACGTCCACGAGATGGACTACACGGCCCAGCCGCGGGCGACCTACTGCCGGCCGGAGATCGCGTCGATCGGCCTGACCGAGGCACAGGCGACCGAGAAGGGCCACAAGATCAAGATCGGCAAGGTCCCCTTCCAGGCGATCGCGAAGGCGCTCATCGGCGGGGAGTACGAGGGCTTCGCCAAGGTCATCGCCGACGCCGAGACGAACGACACGCTCGGCGTCCACATCATCGGCCCGCACGCGACCGACCTGATCGCCGAGGCGTCCCTCGGCTTCGATCTCGAGGCGACGCCGTGGGAGATCGGCGGCGCGACCCACGCTCACCCGACGCTGTCGGAGGTTCTCGGCGAGGCGGCCTTGGCCGTCGACGGCCGATCGCTCAACTTCTAAGGCAGTGACGGCCGGGCAGCAGCCGGCCACCAGGAGCCCGGCCACACCCAGGAGGCCCTGACCCGCAGCGATGACAGTCACGAGCGGCAACGACTCGCACCTCGGCGCAAGCCTCGGCCTGTCCGACGCGGATCTCATCGAGATGTACCGGCTGGTCGCGCTGGCCCGGGCCGTCGACGAGCGGATGTGGGTGCTCAATCGGGCCGGCCGGATCCCGTTCGTGATCAGCGGCCAGGGCCACGAGGGCGCCCAGGTCGGGATCGCCTGGGCATTCCAGAAGGGCCATGACTGGATCGCCCCGTTCTACCGCTCGATCGCGACCTGCCTGACGTTCGGCATGAGCGCCCGCGACATCATGACCGCGCAGTACGCCACGGCCTCGGATCCGTCGTCGGGCGGTCGCCAGATGCCTGGCCACTACGGGTCACACGAGCACAACATCGTGTCGGTTTCGTCGCCCGTCGCCACTCAACTGCTGCACGCGGTCGGCATCGCACTGGCGGCAAAGATCCGCAAGACCGGGCAGGTGGCGATGACCAGCATGGGCGAGGGCTCGTCGAACCAGGGCGACGTCCACGAGGGCCTGAATTTCGCCGCGATCCACAAGCTCCCGTTCGTCTTCGTGGTCGAGAACAACGGATACGCGATCAGCGTGCCGGCTGCGATGCAAGTCTCGGTCGCCGACGTGGCCTCCCGAGCGGCCGGATACGGGATCCCCGGCGTCGTCGTGGACGGATCGGATGTGCTGGCGTGCTACGCCGCCGCCCGGGACGCCGTCGCCCGGGCCCGCGCGGGCGACGGCCCGACCTTGATCGAGGCCAAGGTGACCCGGCTGACCGGCCACTCATCGGACGACCAGCAGACCAAGTATCGGACCGAGGAGGACCTCGAGTCGGGGCGCGAGCAGGACGCCCTTCCGCGTTTCCGCCAGCAGCTCCGGGATGCCGGCGTCCTGACCGACGAGATCGAGGCGCGGCTGACGGCCGAGATCGTCACCGCCGTCGATGACGCGACCGAGTACGGCGAGTCGCAGCCCGACCCCGATCCGGCGACCGCGATGCGCTACGTCTACGCCGAGAGCGGCGAGGACGCCGAGAGCGCCGAGAGCGCTCGCTGATGCCGCCGATCACGTTCATCGAGGCCATCCGCGAGACACTCGCCGACGAGATGCGCCGCGACGAGTCGGTGATCGTGCTCGGCGAGGACGTCGGCAAGAAGGGCGGCGTCTTCCTTGCCACCGATGGCCTGTGGGCGGAATTCGGCGACGACCGTGTGATCGACACCCCGTTGACCGAATCGATGATCGTCGGCGCCTCGATCGGCGCCGCCGTCAACGGCCTGCGCCCGGTCGCGGAGATCCAGTTCGCCGATTTCATCTTCCCGGCTTTCAACCAGATCGTGTCCGAAGCGGCACGGATGCGCTATCGCTCGAACGACGGCTACGGAGTGCCGATGACGATCCGTGCTCCCTACGGCGGCGGTGTTCACGGCGCGCTCTATCACTCGCAGTCGGTCGAGGCGTTCTTCACCCACGTGCCAGGGCTCAAAGTGGTCGTGCCGTCGACCCCGTACGACGCCCGCGGCCTGCTCCGCTCGTCGATCCGCGACGACGACCCGGTCCTCTTCTTCGAGCACAAGAAGATGTACCGCTCGGTCCGCGGCGATGTCCCCGACACCGACTACACGGTCCCGCTGGGCAAGGCCAAGGTCACCCACCCTGGCTCGCAGGTGACGGTCGTCGCCTACGGGTTGATGGCCCACTACGCGCTCGAGGCGGCCGACCGGGTCGCCGAGGACGGGATCAGCGCCGAGGTCGTGGACCTGCGCACGCTCCGGCCGCTCGACCGCGAGACGCTGTTGGACTCGGTCCGAAAGACGGGCAAGTGCATGATCGTCTACGAGGACAACAAGTTCGGCGGGTATGGCGCGGAAGTCGCGGCGATCGTCGCCGAGGAGGCATTCGACTACCTCGACGGCCCGGTGACCCGCATCGCCGGTCCCGAGGTCCCGGGCGTGCCCTACAACCACGTCCTCGAGGACTGGTTCATGGTCAACCCCGAGAAGATCGCCGAGGGCATCAGGGTGCTCGCCGCGTACTAGGCCTCGTCCGCTGGCGAGGAATGTCCTGAGGGATATGCCGCGTTCGCAAAGCACGAGTGGGGCTCATATCTGGCACAGGTGTGCGCGCCCAAACTGTGCAGGCTCGACCAAGGACAGCCGGATGGGGGACACTACGCGGGAGCAGTGAACAGGCCGCATCGGCGGCCGACCGCGAAGGAGCGACACGTGGCCAAGGTGACGATGCCCCAGCTCGGCGAGAGCGTGGCCGAGGGGACGATCGGAAAGTGGCTCAAGCAGCCGGGCGATCACGTCGCTAAATACGAACCACTGGTCGAGGTCGTCACGGACAAGGTCAATGCCGAGGTCCCGTCCCCGTTCGAGGGGATCCTGCGCGAGATCCTTGCCGAGGAGGGGGCCGTCGTCCCCAACAATGCCGAGATCGCGATCATCGAGACAGCCGATGACGCGGGCGCGGGCGCCGACGGCGCGGGCGCGGGCGCCGACGCGTCGGCGTCCCCGATCGCCACGGATGCGTCTGCCGCTCTCATCGCGGCCGCCGCGGCCCCCGATGAGGCGCCGGCCGCCGAAGCGGCCGTATCGGCAGTTCCTCCCCCGGCCCCCGCTCCGGCGCCGGCGCAGGGCGCGGCCGCCGTCTCGGCTCCTGCCGCCGGTCCCGCCGTCTCGGCTCCTGCCGCCGGCCTCGCCGGCCCCGCCGGTTCCGACGAGCGCGGACCGGCCGAGATGGCCGCGGCCGTTGCGGCACCGCCGGCCAGCGCGGACCCCGATGCCCGCATGACCCCGGCAGTCCGACGCCTTCTCCGCGAGCACGAACTGGCGGCGGCCCAGATCGTGGGCACCGGCGGTGGTGGCCGGATCACCCGCGAGGACGTCCTCAAGGTCGTAGAGGCGATCCGCACTGGCGCCGCGGCTCCCGCGCCATCCGGTGCCCCGAGCGGTGTCCCGGCATCCGGCACCAACGGCTCCGCGCCCGCCCCTGCGCCGACCAGACAGCCCCCAGCAGCGCTGCGGGGACCCGTCGGCGCACCGATCGAGTTTCCCGAAGGCACCGACGAAGTCCTCCTGCCGATGACCCAGATGCGCAAGGGGATCGCGGCCCAGATGACTCGAGCGCTGGCCGTGCCGCACGCGTACGTCCATATGGAGGTCGACGCGACCAACCTCGTGCGTGCCCGCGAGAACTCCAAGCGCGATTACCAGTCTCGCGAGGGTGTCTCGCTCAGCTACGTTCCCTTCGTGATCAAGGCGGCCGTCGATGCGCTCCGCCACTACCCGGCGTTCAACGCCCATTGGACCGAGAACGGGCTCCTGGCCAAGCGACGGATCCACATGGGCGTCGCCGTAGCGGTCGACGACGGGCTGCTCGTCCCGGTCGTCCGCGACGTCGACCAGCTCTCGATCAGCGGTCTGAACCATGCGATCGCGGAGGTCGCCGGACGCGCAAGGGCGGGCAAGCTCCGCCTCGAGGACTACGGCGGGAGCACCTTCACCATCGACAACACCGGCTGGTTCGGCTCCAACCTGACGATGCCGATCATCAACGTCCCGGAGGTCGCGATCCTGACCATGGAGGCGATCACCAAGCGCGCCGTGGTGCTCGACACCCCCGACGGCGACGTCATCGCCATCCGCCCGGTGATGAACATGGTCCTCGCCATCGATCATCGGGCGAACGACGGCGCCCAGGCGGCCGCCTTCCTGCGGACCATCAAGACCTGGCTCGAGGCGGTCGGACCGGACACTCCTGTCTTCTGATCCAGGCCCGGGAACTGCGATCATGGGCGCACCGATCGTCGTCACCGGCGCCACGGGATTCATCGGATCCCGCGTCGCACGGATTCTGCGCGCCCGAGGAGACGAGGTCGTCGCGATCGTTCGCGAGCCTGCCGGGGGAGCCGCCGAGACGCTGCGCCAACACGGCACGCGGGTCGTGGCGGGCGACCTCGGCTCGGAAGCCGAGTTGCGAGCGGTCATGACCGGCGCTGCCGGTGTCATCCACATCGCCGGTGTCTATGAGGTCGGCATCCCGGCGTCCGAGCGCCCTGCGATGTACGAGGCCAACGTGGGCGCCACGCAGCGTGTCCTCGATGCCGCCGTCGCGGGAGGTGTGCCACGGATCGTCGACATCTCGACCGTCAACGTATTCGGCGACACCCACGGTCGGATCCCCGATGAGACCTACCGCCGCGACCTCGCCGAGGGCTTCCTCAGCTACTACGACGAGACGAAGTATCTCGCCCATGTCGCGACGGAGGCGCGGATCGAGGCCGGGGCTCCGATCGTCATCGTCCAACCCGGGACCGTCTACGGCGCCGATGACCATTCCGGCGTCGGCGCCCAGTTGAAAGCTGCGTACGACGGCACGGCCGGGTTCATCGCGTTCGCCAGCACCGGCATCTCGCCGACCCACGTTGACGACATCGCCGCGGGCATCGTGGCCGCACTCGATCGCGGACGGCTCGGCGAGGCGTACATCCTGACGGGATCGAACATCAGACTCGGCGAAGCGATGCGCATCGCCGCCAGGCTGGCCGGTCGCAAGCCTCCCCGGCTGTCGATCCCGAACGCGGTCCTGCGCCTGGGCTCCCGGCTTGCGCCCAACGGCGGCGGCATGTTCGGCGTGGGCCCGAACCTGCGCGAGATCGTCAGCGCCTCGGACGGCGACACCTACTGGGGGTCGAACGCCAAGGCCGTCGCCGAACTAGGGTTCGCGCCGCGCAGCCTCGAGGTCGGCCTGCGCGACGCGTTCGAGGGGGGCTGACCGCTCCGCCGGGCGGCACGTCGTACACTCCCATCATGGCTCGCGAGCTCCAGATGTTCAGCCCCGACGACGGCGGTCATACCGGCGTCCACCGCCCAGAGATGCCGACGATCGCGCTCGGTGGCGGCCTCGCGGGCGAGCCGGCAGCGGACGGCTCCACCGCGCTCCGCCGCCACCCCGACTGGATCCGCTCACGGTTGCCGTCCGGCGACAACTACCACGAACTCAAGGGGCTGCTCCGCGGCCTTTCGCTCAACACGGTCTGCGAGGAGGCCCACTGCCCCAACATCGGGGAGTGCTGGGACCAGCGGACCGCCACGATCATGATCCTGGGCGACACCTGCACCCGGGCGTGCGGGTTCTGCGCGGTCAAGACCGGCAAGCCGACATGGTTCGATGATGACGAGCCGCGCCGGGTCGCCGAGGCGATCGGAGGTCTCGGTCTCGAGCATGTGGTCGTCACCAGCGTCGCCCGCGACGACCTACCGGACGGTGGCGCGAGCGTCTTTGCCGAGACGATCCGCAGGATGCGCCAGACCTCGCCCGGGATGGGCATCGAGGTCCTGATCCCCGACTTCAACGGCACGGACGAGCCGCTGCGAACCGTGATGGAGGCCCGGCCCGACATCCTCAACCACAACCTCGAGACGGTCCGACGCCTCCAGAAGCCGGTCCGCAAGCGCGCCCGCTGGGAACGCAGCCTCGGCGTCCTGGACCACGCGAAGTCGATGGCCCGCGAGATCGGCTACCCGGTCCACACGAAGAGTTCGCTGATGGTCGGCCTTGGCGAGACGCGAGAGGAATTGACCGAGGCGTTCGAGGCGCTCCGCGAGGTCGACTGCGACATCCTCACGATCGGCCAATACCTCCGCCCCTCGCTCCAGCACCTCCCGCTCGAGCGCTACTACCATCCCGATGAGTTCGCCGAGATGAAGACGGCGGCACTCGCGCTCGGCTTCAAGCATGTCGAATCGGCGCCCCTCGTCCGTTCGAGCTACCACGCCCGCGACCAGGTCCCGGGCGCCGAGCTCAAGCGCCTTCGTCGCCAGGCGACGATCGACGCCGATGGCCGGGTCGTCCCGCTCGCGGGCTGACCTCGAAGCCATCCCCGGAGGCCAGGGCACGATGGACCGGTGAGCGTCGACTTCGACCCGGTCAAGGTCGGTCCGCGTCCGCGGCGGATCGATCCGGTGCGAGCCCTGATCCTGATCGTCGTCGTGGGTCTGGCGGTTTCCGTCGTCAAGCCGTGGTCGCTCAGTGCGTCGCCGGACCTTCCGGCGCCATCGGTCGCGGTCGCTGTCACGCAGCCCTCGAAAGCGCCGAGCGTGACGGCGACGGCCGCCCCGACCGCCCGGAGGGTTCGGACGCCCATCTCGGTCGGCGTCCCGGCACCGACCTGGGACGAGGTCGCGCCGGTCATACAGTCCCACGACGCCTGGGGCGTCCGGGCGATCCTGGTCGCCCGAAGGCCGATCGTCGGGACCCCCGCATCGCCGCGCTTCGTGGAGCGCTGGTCGAGGACGACGCCGAACTCCTCGACCGTCGAGATCGCTCGCGTGGCGCGCGACGACCAGGCCATCGTCGCGCTCGGCATCACGTTCCCGTCCGGCATCGAGCCGCTGGACATGCGGATCTGGCGCCTGCACTCGAATGACGAGACAGAATGGATCGACGGCCGTCCCCTCGATCCCGTAGACCGCGCTGGCTCGTTCACCTTCGTCAGGTCGGATCCGGCCGGGGGTTCGCTGTCGTGGGCCGCCGGCCACTATCGAGTCGACCTGCTGGCCACCGACCAGCTCTATTCGATCGCCGTCCAGATCCCTGGTCGATTCGGCTTCGTTCCCGACCCCGATGACTGGCCGCCGACGGCGCAAGCCGATCTCGTCGGGCCCGAGTCCAGTGACCCGTCGGGCGTGCGTGCCGGACCGTTCGCAACGGTCGATGGCATCGGCGTGCCGCTCGGAGCCCAGCCGAACGCGCTGCTGTCCGGCGAGGAGGCGTGGCGGACGGTCGTCGCTGCTGCCGGCGGACTCGGCCGAACCGCCGTCGCGACCGCGTACCTGCCCCGGGCCACGGGAATCGGGGTCATGCTCACGAATCACGCCGGGGTCCGGCTCGCGATCGTGCGCCGGATCGCGCCGGACCCGCGTTTTTTCGCCGCGCCGGTTCTCGGTGGGATCTCGGAGACACAGGGTCGCACGCCCTGGGTCGCCTTCGCGGCGCGGGCCGGCGGGCCCTGGCCGCCGGGGGTCTATGCCATCACCGTTCGGTGGACAGACCCGGCCGGGCTGCACGCTGAGACGTGGCACGTTGAACTGCGGCCAGGGCCGGGAGGCACTGGGCTCTCCCGCTGAACGAGGCTCGCCGCCGACCCACGCCTGCGCGTTGCTCGACCCGGCTTCGGCCTCCGTTATGCTGCGGTCATGCCGCGCCCGCTCTCCCGCAAGGTCGCTCTCGCGGAGTTGCATTGTCACCTGGGCGGCGCCGTGACCCCGGCGATCATGTGGGGGATCGCCCATTCCCAGGGCATCAAGCTCCCGACCAAGGACTACTGGGAATTCCGCGACATGATCACGGTCTCGCCGCGGCGGAACCGATCGTTCGACGGGTATCTCCAGCTCTTCCATTGGACCGAACTGATCCAGAGCAGCCCGCTGGCGGTCGAGCGCGCCGTCTACGAGGTCGTCGGTGGCGCGTATCGCAAGAACAACGTCACGACCATGGAGTTGCGCTTCAACCCGATGAAGCGAAACCGCGGCGGCGAACAGGACCTCGACCACATCATCGCGGCGGCCGTGCGCGGGATGGATAAGGCCGGCCTGGAATACCCGGTCAAGCCCGGGCTCATCTTCTGCCTCGACCGAGCCTTCCCGTTCGAGCTCAACGAGATCATCGTCGACAAGGCCATCGGCTGGCGTGACCGGGGCGTCGTGGGCATCGATATCGCCGGCCCGGAATCGGCCACGTTCCGCGTGGCCGACTACCGGCGACTCTTCCGGCGGGCGCGCCAGTTCGGGCTCGGCCTGACCGTCCACACCGGCGAGTCCGGGCCGGTCGACGAGGTCGCCCGGGTCGTCGAGCTCCTCGAGCCGGACCGGCTCGGCCATGGCGTCAAGGCCGCCTACGACCCCCGGGCGATGGCGATGATCCGCGACCGCGGCATCGTCCTCGAGATCTGTCCGACCTCCAACCTGAACACCCGCGTCGTGTCGGGCTGGGACGAGTTCCGCTGGATCTTCGACACCTTCCGGCGCAACGAGGTCCGGTTCACGATCAACACCGACGGCCCGGAGATGCTCAAGACCTACATCCGCGACGAACTGGCTCAACTCGGGCGGCTCGGGATCCTGTCCGTCGCCGATCAGGAGATCGCGGCCGCGACCTCATTGGCCGCCTCCTTTGTCCCGAACGTCAGCGACGTCCCGCCACCCAGGCTGCAACCCGCCTCGAGGGTTGCGGTAGAACGTGAGGAAGCATGAGTCGCCGGTCATGCCCCGCGGGTCAGGGTGGTGACGACTGACACCACTCTCGACCTCTCCGGACTTCACCCGAGCGCACCTCTCACAGGGGCGGACGGTGCGCCCTGCCACCCGCGCCACGCGCCTGGTCCCGGGAGACGCCTGACATTCGGGCTCTGGCCCGCCGATCTGCGCCGGTCGACGATAGCGGCGTGGACATCGAATTCACCGGCTTTGCCGGAGATTGCATCATCACCGGTCGGTTCGCCCTGGCGGCGAAGCGGCTCACCGATCAACTGAACGCGGTCCAGGTCGTCCCCTTGGAGGACGTCGTCCTCGACGGGCTCGATGGACAGCGCGTGACAGCCCCCACCTTCACCATCGACCGGGCCGAGTTGTGCGCTGTGGTCGGTCGTGGGCCCCGAGGCCGCCGTGCCCTGCGCATCGCCACCGACCGGCGGCGCCTCCAGGTGCAGGTCGGACCCTATGTCGTGCTCGGCCGCTATCACGGTCCGCTCGGCGACACGACGCTGCGCACCTTCGCCGAGCGTGACCCGATGGTCCCGTTGACCGACGCAACGATCGCATACGTGGTCGGCGGCGTCCTGGAGGTCATGGACGCGCCGACGCTGATCATCAACCGCGAGCTCGCCGCCTGGTACCGCGAGGCCGACGAGGATATCGAGGCGAGCCTGGTCTCGCTGGGCCAGCGCGCGGCCCAGACCGCGACCGAAGCCTAGACGGCTCGCCCGCCGGCTGGCCGCCCGACTCGGGTCCGGTCAGTCGGTGCGGCGCTCCGCGATCCGGTAGGAGCAGCTGCGATCGCCTGAGGCGATGTGCTGTTCGCGGACGACCTCCGCCCCGAGGATCTCGGTGAACAGCTCGAGCTCCGCCTGGCATGCCGCGGGCGAGCCCGCCGCGATGTGATAGATGGCGCAGTTGTGCTCACTCAGTCGGATCGTGCCGTCGGGACTGATCGTGGCGTCGGCCAGGTAGCCCTGATCGGCCTGGATGACCGACAGTTCGCGAACGCGCTCGAGGAGCGGCGCTTCGGGGGCGATCCGTTCAGCCATCTGTTCGCGGACCCTGTCACCGAGCTGGCGCCGCCGCGCCGTGAAGACCTGGTCAAGCAGATCGTCCCCACCAACTGCCTCGATGGCGGCCAGAAGGCCTGCCGCCAGACCGTCGTAATTGGACGGGAACAGGTCCTGGGCATCGGTGGTGACGTCGTACAGATGGCGCGGCCGGCCGACGCCGTGACGGACCGTCTGTCGGCTGACGAGGTGCGCGGCCTCGAGCGCTCGAAGCTGTTGGAGGACGCCCGTTCGGCTGGCGCCGATCCGCCCGGCGAGCTGGTCCGGGGAACTGGGTCCGTCGAGTCGAAGGCGGAGCAGGAGGTCGCGCCGCAGGCTCGATGGACCTTTGGCGGCGGTCTGGCCAGGGCCAGCAGCGAAGTGGTGGTTGGCGGCCTCGCGGACGGCAGGCAACGACGTGGGCTCCCTCATCCGGTCAGGCTAGCACCGGCGTCCGAGACGTGCAGTCCGATGGTACGCTCGGGGCCATGGACCTCGACCTCTCCCCGGAGCACACGCTGCTCCGCGAGACGATCCGCGACTTCATGCTGACCGAAGTCGCGCCCGTCATCGATGTGCACGAACGCGAGCGCCGCTTCCCGTCCGAGATCGTGCGCCGCATCGGCGAGCTCGGCTGGCTCGGCATCCCGATCCCCGAGGACGAGGGTGGGGCAGGCCTCGACACGCTCGCCTATGCCATCGCCATCGAGGAGATCGGCCGGGTGTGGGGCTCGCTCGGGCTGATCGTCGCGGCGCACACGAGCCTCGGCTGCGGGCCACTCCATCTGGCCGGATCCAAGGACCAGCAGCAGCGCTACCTGGTGCCGATGGCCCGTGGCGAGGTCCTCGGCGCGTACGGGCTGACCGAGCCCGGGGCCGGCAGCGATTCGGGTGGCACGAGGACGACGGCGCGCCGCGAGGACGGCCCCGATGGCGTGTCGTGGGTGCTCGATGGCGGCAAGCGCTTCATCACGAACGCCGGTCAGGCAGGCACTTACGTGATCACCGCGCGGACCGGGACGCGCGACGACGGGGCGGCCGAGATCAGCGCCTTCATCGTCCCGGCCGATACGCCCGGTTTCTCGGTCGGCCGGCTCGAGGACAAGATGGGGCTGCACGCGTCGGCGACGGGCGAACTGATCTTCGATGGGGCCCGCGTCCCCGCGGCGAACATGCTGGGCGAGCAGGGGAGCGGCTTCAAGACGTTCCTGCGCATCCTCGACGGCGGCCGGATCTCGATCGGCGCGCTGGCAGTCGGGATCGCCCAGGGCGCGCTCGATGCCTCGATCCCGTACGCCCAGACGCGCGAGCAGTTCGGCCGACCGATCGGCACGTTCCAGGGCGTCGCGTTCATGGTCGCCGACATGGCGACAGAGATCGAGGCAGCGCGCGGCCTCGTCTGGCGATCAGCCTGGCTCAAGGATCAGGGCCGTGATTTCGCGCTGGTCGCGGCCCAGGCCAAGCTGTTCGCGTCCGAGGTGAGCTCACGGGTCACCAACAACGCCATCCAGATCCACGGCGGCTACGGCTACGTCACCGAATATCCGGTCGAGCGCTACCTGCGCGACGCTAAGCTGACTGAGATCGGCGAGGGGACGAGCCAGATCCAGCGACTCGTGATCGCCCGCCATGTCCTGGAGCTGCGCGTCGTCTAGGGCGGTCAGGCCGGGGTGCCGGTCTTGGCGGCGTCCACAGCGCGGGCGGTCGGAAACGCAGTCTGTCGGAACGGCCGTCAGTCGCCGGTCCCGGCCGCGATCTCCAGCCCGGCCCGGAGGGCCGCCTCGAACTGCCTTCCCCACGGACCCTGGCCGACCATCACGTATGGCGATTGCTCGATCGACTCGTATGCCGCGGGATCGGTCACGAAGCTCCGCGCGCAGGCGTCGACGCTCGCCCGCAGGCGTTCGAACGACTCCCTGTTCCGGAAGACGTACAGGTAGACGCGCACCTTGTTCGGCTGGTCGAGCCCCGATGCGTCGAAGGCGATCGCGGTCGGCGCCAGGACCTTGTCATCGCAGCCGGCGTCGCCTGAGACGACATGATCGAGCGCGATCCCACGCTGGGCGAGTTGGATCGCCGTATCCGGGAAATCGGCCGGTGTCGGCGCCGGCGGCGTCGTCTCGACGAAGCGGCAGGCGGCCACGGCGAGCGCGACGAACACGACGAAGCAGAGTGCCAGTGGCCGGATCCGAAACATCGAGCCGGAGGCTACCACCGGCGACGTTCAGGTGCCGTCGGCAGGGCGGGCGACTTCAGTCGATGTCGATCCTGGCACGCCCGGACCGACGGCCAGGACACGAGGGCCCCTGATCGAGACCCTAGCGGTCTCGGGCGCGGCGTTTCGCGTCGCGCAGGCGGGACATCGTGTCGACTGCCTCGGTCGGCGGAGGTGCAGTGGCCGGGGCAGGTCTCGCGGCGGGAGTGCGCGGCATCGGCGACTTCGGGACAGGGGTGGTGGGGGCCGGAGTCGCCGAGACCGCCGGGGCCGAAGCGGCCGCCGGGGCATCCGGGCGTTTCGACGCGGCAGGCTCGGGGCTCGGCTGTGACTCAGGCACCGCCGGCACCGCGACGGGGGCAGTCCTCATCGCCGCACGGGCGTCGCTCGTCCGGACACGGCCGCTCGCCGCGAGCAAGCCTTCGGCGGTGGCCGTCCGCGGGCCTGCAGCCCGGCGCCGACGCCCGATCCCGCCGACCCAGCCGCGGGCAGCCACCAGCTCACGCCGGCCGAGCGACATCCGGCGCAGCGCGATATCAAGCGGCCACAGCAGCAGCGCCAGGACGAGCAGCAGAGGCCACAAGTCGGTGAACCGGTCGGTGGCGGTCAGATCGTGCCGCCACGGATCCAAGGCAGTAGCGATGACCGTCCCGCCGGTCGCGGCCCGCAACGACGCGAGGAATGGTTCGTTGGCTCCCAGCTGGCGGTACTCGGCCGCGGTCTGTGCGACAAGTCCGACCGTCCTTCCGAGTGGCGACGACCCCGGGAGAGTCTGGGTCACGCGGACGGCATAGGCGCCCGGCTCGATCTCGCCAAGCGGCGCTTCGTACACGCCCGGGGCGACCTGGACCAGGCTGACGGTCGCCGGCTCGAGATCGGGTCCGACGATGCTCGCGCTCGTGGCGTAGAAGTCCCGAGGCGATCCGTCGGCGTCGACGCTCTGGACGTGCAGGGTGGTCTTGCCGCCGGTCGCCTCGAAGGTCGCCTCGATGCCACCTGTCTCCTCGCCCGGGAAGGTCCAGCCGACCATCTGGTTGAAGAATCGGTTGAAGCCACTCCAGCCGACCCAGTCCTTCGCCCAGCGCCCGGTCGAGTCCGACGTCCAAGCCACGGAGCGCCCCAGCCCGTACTGCCACGACGCGAGGAGCGGATCGTCGCGAGCCGTCACGAGCACGCTCTGGGCGGCCGCCTTGATCGTCGTCCCGTTGTAGCCGCGCAGCTGCGGCAGTCCGGCGTCCAGCCCGCGCAGGATCGGCGACGACGACGTCTGGATCGGGAAGAACGTCTCCTCGACGATCTGCTGGCCGGAGACCTGCTGGGTCTCCTTGAGGAAGATGTCAGGGATGCTGTTCGGGTTGGTCGCCGCGTAGAACCGGCCGCCACCCTGCTTGGCGAGCTGCTCGAGGAACGGGTTGGCGCCACCGCCCGCGCCGACCGTCGAGAGCGTGATGCCGTCTGCCTTCATCTTGGCGATGATCGCGTCGTACTGGCCCGAGGTCGACCATCCGTCAGTCAGCAGGATGATGTGGCGGCGTGTCGCGGTCGCCCCCTCGAGCGAGGTCACCGCCTGGTCGAGGCCGGCGAAGATGTTCGTCTGCCCGTCCGCACGGATCCCGGCGATCTGCGCCTGGAGGTCGCCGATCCCGCCGAGCGGTTGGGTGCGGACGACCCAGTGTGCGGCCTCGTTGAAGCCGACGACACCGAGTTCGTCGCGATCGGTCAGAGCCGCGGCGGCCCGCAGGATCGCCTCCTTTCCGATGTCCACCTTCTGGACGCCGCCGATCCCGGAACCGCCGCCCATCCCGCCGTTGAACGAGTTGCAGTGGCAAGCGGCCATGGAGCCCGACTGGTCGATGACGACGACCAGCGCGATATCGGGCTGCTTCTCGCGGTTGCGCACACCCATGTCGACCGGCAGGCTCTCCTCGAGCGGCGTCTTCTGGTAACCGCCGGCGCCATAGCTCTTCGGTCCGCCGATCATGACCAGGCCCTTCCCGAGATCGCGGACGTAGACCTGGAGCGCAGCGAGCTGTCGATCGTTCAAGCGGAGCCGCGACACGTCGACCAGCACCACGCTGTCATAGCCAGCCAGGCTGCCGAGGTCGGTCGGGAGCGCCTCGGGCACGATCGTGTCGACCTGTTGGCGCTGTTCACGCAGGGCCGCGACAAGCTCGATGGCCACCGAATCGTCACCGGCCAGCACAAGCGTCCGCGGCTCGCCCTTGACGATCGTGTTGGAGTCGGCCCGGTCGTTCTCGCTGAAGGTGTCGAGCGCTGCCTCGACGACCGCGCGGAAGCGCACGAACCCGGCTTCGACCGGCTTGACGTCCGAGAACGAGATGGTGTTCAAGCCGGCGACCAGCTCGACCGGCTTCGTCTGGACAAGCGTCCCGTTGGCGAAGAGGCGGATCGTCGCGGTCTGGGCGACCGTCGAGCGCACCTCGACGACGACCGGCACCGTCTCGCCGAGCCGTGCGGTCGAGGGTGTCGTCAGTCGCTCGATGAGGACCTCGTCGACGTCGCCCAGCCCGATCCGTCGCGTCTCGATGCGGACGCCCCGCGAGGCCGCAAGGGCCGCCTCGGTCTGGCCGTCGCCGGTCGTGTCGTTGCCGTCGGAGAGCAGCACGATCCGCTTCTGCGCGTCGTCCGGGAAGAGTGCCGCCGCAAGGCGGAGTGCCGCGCCGATATCGGTCGCCGAGCGGATCGGGGCCGAAGCCAGCCGGTCGATCTCTGTCAGTTCGGACGGCAACCGCTCGACCAGCGCGCCCTTGCCGAACGCGACGATCCCGGCGACGTCGCCATCGGGCCGTTCCTTGAGGGTGTCGCGCAGGAAGGCGAGGGCGTCCTCCCGTCCCGCGTTGCCGACCGAATCGGAGAGGTCGACGACGAAGACGGTGGCCAGCCGGTCGACCGGCAGGACCAGCTGGAAGCCGGCGAGTGCGAAGACGAGCGCCGCCAGCAGCAGCGACCGAACGATGAGCGCAGCCCGCCGTCGCCCCGAGCCCATCCGGCGCCGTGCCCCGAGGTGCAGCCCGATCGTCAGCAGAAGCGCCGGGATGAGCAGGAGCAGGGCGAGCGGGGCGTCGAACGAGATGCCCATCAGGCACTCCCATCCGGGGCATCTCGTTCGAACCTGGCGCCGAGGCCACGCCGCAGGCGGGTCAGCGTGTCGCGGTGGTACACGGCCCACTCGACGCACAGCGCGATGAGCACAAGGAGCACGATCGGTACCCACAGTTCGTCACGGGCGGTCGGCCGGGTCATGGCCGGCGCACCCGGGCCGGTGCCGGGTCCGGGGGACGCGGACTCGCCCGGACCGAGGCCAAGTGCCTCGATGGCGGCCGCTGAGCCGGGAGCGATCGTCGATTCGTTGACGTCGAAGAGGTCGACGGCGAAGCGCACCGGGGCGTTCGGGTCGACCGGGGCCGCAGATGGCGCGGCCGAGCCACCCGCGGCGGACGCGCGCGGACTGGCCGTGGTGGTCGGCGTCGGGCGTGCCGTCGGCCCGGACCCGCTACCGGACGGTGCCGCCGACGACGCCGGCGCCAGGTGCGGCGTCACGACGTAGATCCCCGGCAGCTCCGTCCCCGAAAACGTCATGCCGGCGGCGAGTGCAGTCCCGGGCACCAGCTCGACGACGGTTCCATCGGGCTTGGTCACCGCCAGACCGGTCGCGCCGGACGGGATCGACAGGCTCACCGGCGTCCCCGGCTGGACCGCCTCCGTCGGGGCCGCGGATCCGCCCAGTAGTTCGCCAGTCAGGTTCGCGAGCAGGATCGGGAAGGCGACCTGGAGCGGCAAGTCGGAGCGCCGCGGCTCGAAGGCCAGGACAGCGGTCGGCAGGCCGGCTCGCGACCCGGCGTAGAGCAGGGGAGCACCCTGAGGCCCGGGGACCACCATTCGTGCCCAGTCGGGGAGGACGAAGCGTGAGGCCGACGCGATGTGGGTCGTCGACAGGTCGACATAGCGCAGGATCGGTTCATCGGGGTCCAGCGACCCGATCCCCGGGTTCGTCAACGTGCCGGTCACCTCGCCGAGCGGACTGGTCGCGCTCGGTGCGATGGCGAGGATCGGCGCCCGGGGGAGCGTCGTCGGGAGCGAGCCCTCGAAGATCACCAGGTCCCACGGGCGGCCGTCCGTGCGCTCGCTGGCGGGTCCGTACTCCGCGGCGGCGACCCCGAACAGCTCGACATTCGGGAGGTAGCTGAGGGCCGTCTCGAGGTATGGGTCGCCGGGCCCCACCACGAGGATCAGTCGCGTGCGATCGCGCGGGACGACAGCCCACGCCCGGTCGTCGACGGCCAGCTGGTCGGGCGCGGCCGTCACGGTGGGATCGGGGCCGACGAGCCTGATCTCGAGCGTCCCGACGTCACGCGGCACGTCGTCGATGACGACGTCAGAGCGAGCCTGTGGGTCCAACAGCAGGTCGCGCACCTCGATCAGTGCCCCGTCGCCCCACACCTCGAGCCGCCGCCCGGCCCGTTCCAGGTCGAGGTTCGCGATGCTGACGAAGACGGAGCGCGTGACCGCCGACGGCGCCGTCCGAACCGCCATTGCGACGATCGCCTGGTTCTTGCGTTCGCGGCCGACCGACAGCACCGTGATCCTGGCCGGGACCGTGGTCGTGGCAGGTGTCGCGAGCGCGCCGTCGGTCGCGACGAGGATCTGGGCATCACCGGATCGGGCGGCCAGCTTCCCGGCGAGCTCGAGCGCGTCGCCGAGGTCGCCACGGGCGCTCGTCGTCTCGATGCCATCGAGCGCTTGGCGGACCCGGCCCAGGTCGGTCGTCTCGTTGACCACGATCCGGGCGCTCCGGTCGGCGGCGATGACACTGACTTTCCCGCCCGTCGGCAGGTCGCGCAAGGCCGCGATCGCTGCCGTCTTGGCCGCCTCGAGACGGTTGGGTGCGACGTCCGTCGCGGCCATGCTCGCCGAGGTATCGATGACCAGCACGACGTCGCGGGCGAGACCCGCCGGGCGCTCAAGGAACGGCCGAGCCGCGAGCAGGGCGAGGATGACGACGAGAAGCAACTGGAGGAGCAGAAGCAGGCTGCGGCGCAGTCTCTGCCACGGCGCGTTGGCCTCCACGTCGGCGACCAGGCGGGTCCACAGCAACGTGGACGGCACGATCGTCTCGTCGCGTCGGAGTTTGAGCAGGTACATCGCCACGACCGCCGGGATGAACAGCAGCCCGAGCAACGCGAGCGGGGTCGTGAACGGCACCGGCTACCCCAGCACGCGCCGGCGACGCAGCTCGGCGAACATCAGGTCGGCCAGGTTCGCGTCCGACGAGAGGTCCACGTAGCTAGCCCGTCGCTTTGCCGCGAGGTCGGCGAAGCCCGCCTTCCAGGCCGCCAGTCGAGCCTTGTAGGCGTCGATCGTGGCCAGGTCGACGGTGACGTCCATGCCGTCGCCGGTCTCGATATCGACAAGCCGGAGGTCGCCTTCGAGCTGGGGGTCGACCTCCTCCGGGGACAGGACGTGGAGAATGACCAGCTCGGAGCCGGTCGCCGCGAGCTCGCGAATGACCTTGTCGGCGGCCGGGTCGAGCAGGTCGGAGATGAGCACCACCACGCCACGCCCGTGGAGCTGTGCGCCAGCGTGCCGGGCAGCGGCCACGATGTCGGTCGGGCCGTCGGCCGACTCGATCGACGAGAGATCGGCCAGCAGCCGGAAGATGCGTCCTGAGCCGCGCATCGCCGCCCGTCGCCGGGCGACTCGGCCGGTCAGCGCACTGACCGCGACCCTGTCCTCGCTGGCGAGCCCGATGTAGCCGAGGGCCGCCGCCGCCCGCTTGGCGAACAACAGCTTGGCCGGGTGGCCGGTCGCCATCGACGCCGAAGCATCGATGAGTAGCGTGATCGTGACGTCCTCTTCCTCGACGAAGAGCTTGACGAAGAGCCGCTCGAGGCGGGCGTAGACGTTCCAGTCGAGCTGGCGCAGGTCGTCGCCCAGGGAGTAGTCCCGATAATCGGCGAATTCGACCGATTGGCCGCGCTTGACGCTCCGGCGGCCGCCCTTGAGCCCGCCACGCACGGGCGAGCGCATCAACAGAAGCAGACGCTCGAGCTGGCGCAGGAAGGACTCGTCGAAGACGGTCGGGTCGACCTCGCTCGGCAGGAACGCCTGGCGGGCGCCGACGGCCGGCCGTTCGACCGGCCGGTCCGCGGCCGTGGCGCTGGGGCGCGTGGGGGAGCCGTCCATCGCTCGGGTCGCCGCGGTCGCCGCGGCCCTACTCGACGGCCGGGGCGACGACCGCGTCGAGGACGGCCCGGATGACGGCCTCGGTGGTGATGCCCTCCGCCTCGCCCTCGAAGTTGAGGATGATCCGGTGGCGGAGCGACGGCAGGGCAACCGCCCGGATGTCGTCGATCGAGACGTTGAAGCGGCCGTCGAGCAACGCGTAGATCTTGCCGCCCGTGACGAGTGCCTGGGCGCCACGCGGCGAGCCGCCGTAGCGCACGTAGTCCTGGACGAGCCCCGGGGCCCGCGGCTGGTCGGGATGGGTCGCGGCCAGGACGCTGACCGCATAGGCCGTGACGTGCGGCGCGATCGGGACGGCGCGGGCGAGGCGCTGCATCTCGACGATCTCGGCCGCCGTGCAGACCTTCGCCGCGGTCACGGTCTCGGTGCCCGTCGTCCGCTCCATGATCGAGACGAGGTCGGCCTCGGAAGGGAACGGGACCATGACCTTGAACAGGAAGCGGTCGAGTTGGGCCTCGGGGAGGGGATAGGTCCCCTCCATCTCGAGCGGGTTCTGGGTCGCGTGCACGAAGAACGGCGCATCGAGCGGGTATCGCTGGCGGGCGACGGTCACCTGGTGTTCCTGCATCGCTTCCAGAAGCGACGACTGCGTCTTGGGGGTCGCCCGGTTGATCTCGTCGGCGAGCACCAGGTTGGCGAAGATCGGTCCGGGCTGGAAGCGGAAGACGCGCTGGCCGCCCTCCTCGATGAGGATGTTCGTGCCGGTGATGTCGGCAGGCATCAGGTCCGGCGTGAACTGGATCCGATTGAAGTTGCAATCGATGACGTCCGCGATCGTGCGGACCAGCATCGTCTTGCCGAGGCCGGGAACTCCCTCGAGCAGGACATGGCTGTTCGCCAGCAGTCCGGTCAGCGTCTGGCGAACGAGTGCCGCCTGGCCGACGATGACGCGGCCGACCTCTCGTTCGATCGCCTGGGCACGTTCGGCGAATGCCTCGGGGGCGAGGCGGGGAACCCCTTCGGGCGCGCTGGACGCGGTCATGTTGCCTCCGGCGGTCAGTTGGATGGATCGAGTGAGCTGAAGTAGTCCCTGACGTAGTCCTTGACCGAGAGCGGGATGTAGCCGCGATCGAGCGAGGTCTGCGCGTACTTCTCGAAATCGGTGAAGACCTGCTGGTATGGGGTCAGCGTTCCGTTGTTGGAGCCCTGCCCGTTCTGGCTGCCCTGCTGGGTCTGACCATCGCCGCCCGTTCCGGCAACGTACGAAGGGTCTCCGGGCTTGCCCAGGCGATCGAAGGGCGCGAAGACCGACGACAGGTCCGCGCCGAGCTCCGCAGGTCGGTTCGGGTTCGTCGGTCCGGCCGGCCGGCCGTTGCCGCCCATCCCATTGCCGAGCGTGCGGGCGTTCGAGCCGCCGCCACCGATGGCGCCCTGACCTTGACCCTGACCTTGACCCTGGCCTTGGCCTTGACCTTGGCCTTGGCCTTGGCCTTGACCTTGGCCTTGGCCTTGACCCTGACCTTGACCCTGGCCGGCTCCGCTCGGGTTCGGGCTGCCTTGGCCCTGACCCTGTCCCTGACCGGTCCCGGGGCTGCGCTGGGCCTGACCCTGACCCAGCTGACCCTGACCTGGCTGACCCTGACCCGCCGTCCGGCGGCCCGCATCGGCGAGGTCGCGGCGCGCATCCTGGAGACGAGATGCCGCTCCCGACAGGTCACGCGTTGCGGTGACGCGCCGGTCGGCACCCGTCAGCGCCTGCCCCAGTCGATCGAGCGCGGTGCGCGCCCCCGCCGTGTCACCCTGAGCCAGGCTCTGGGCGGCTTCGCTCAACGCGGTCCCCGCCGCTCCGTCGGCCTGCGAGGCGGTCGACTCGAGCGCGGCAAGCTGTCGCGCGAGCTCGCGCTGTTGTTCAGGCGTCAGCCCGTCGAGCTCGTCACCGAGCTGCTTGAGGTCGTCGCGCGTCTTCTTCGGATCGCCGTTGCGATTCTCGTCGGGTTTGCCCGTCGCTGCACTCGAGAGCGCCCGACTCAGCGACGTCAGCGACGCGGCACGCTGCTCGTTGGCCGGATCGACCTGGGCCCGGACATCGGTCTCGATCGCTCCGAGGCGGGCGAGGTTGGCGTCGAGGTCATCGGGGTGCTCGCGCAGCTGACGCGCCAGGTCCCGCAGTTTCTGCGCGAGCCTGGTCCTGGGATCGTTGGCGTCCTGGCCCTTGTCAGCGAGGTCGTCGGCGACACGATCCAGCCGTTCGGCCTGGCGGTCGGCCGCCTCGCGGACCTGCTGTTGCTGCGCGATCACCGCGTCCTGTGGGTTCGGCAACAGGGTCACAGGGACGAGGAGCAGTGCCGCCAGCAGCGCGACCGTCGCAGGCTGGCGTGAGAGGCGGGGTCTGAACAGTCCGGCAGGTGCGGTGCCGATCGAGCGGACCGCATCGTGGCGCTGGCGGCGGACAAAGCGGTCGGTCTCGGCCGCCTCGCCGAGGGGCTCCGACTGGCCGCCGTCCCCGGCTTCGACGATCGGGCCTGCCGAATCCGGGAACGCGACCGCCAGCTCGAGGGCACTCGAGACGCGGTCACCGAGCGCCCCCTCCGCGTCGATGGCAAGCGCAGTCTCGCCGATCCGGGGCCGCGCCCGCACCCCGGCGATCAGCCAGCCAAGCACGCCGGCCAGCGGGAGGGCCGCGCCGATCATCGCTGCTCGCTCGAGCGGAACGACGCGGGCGACGGTCCACAAAGCGAGTTCCGCGACAGCGATCGCGGCAAGCGCGACCCACCCTCGCCGGACCAGCCGGCGGACCCACAGGCGGCGGCGGTAAGGGAGCAGGGTGCTGCGCAGCCGGACCAGTTCCGGATCGAACGGCCCCGCGAGCATCATTAGCGGATCCGGCGGGACGAACATAGGCGCTGGTGACGACCCTGCCGGCCGGCGACGAAGCGAGGACAGCAGGCGCATCAGGCGACACCCTGGCCGCGCCGGGCACCGCGGCGCAGCCGCCAGCGACGGGTCGGTGACACGAACTGGACGGAGAGCAGGAGAAACACGATCGACAACACCAGCCACGCGCCGACGGACTTCTGCCAGATCCCGGCGTCGGCGACCTCGAACGGGACTGGTGCGCCCTTCGCGATCGCAAAGTCCCTGCCGGCCACACCGCCGCCTCCTGCGTTGATCTGGAGTTGCTTGAGCTGGTCCGGGTCGAGGGCGACGGGCGCTTGATCGATCCCGACCGGGACCGGGACGCCGACGTTGTCGATCTGGATCGGGGGATTCGTGCCCGAGCCGTTGACGAAGATGATCCCGTTCTGGTCAAGCAGGAACGTCTCCTTGAACCGGCAGTAATACCGGAGGGAGGTGTTTGCGGCGCACAGGGCGTCGGTCGGAGCCACGTCGGCCTGGGCCAGGAACGGGTTGAGGAACATGAGCGGCGCCGGCGGCGAGCCCTTGATCGGGCCTGTCCCGCGGCCCTCGTCAGCGCCTGCCAGGGCCTGCCAGAACACGATGACGAACAGCGAGCCGATGCTCAAGGCGAGCACGCCGAAGATCGTGATCGCCGACGCTGCCTGGGTCCGCTTGACCAGGCTAGAGCACAGCAACCCGAACGCCCCGAGTCCGAGCGCGGTGACGATGAGGACGAGGTAGCCGTGCAGGAGGTCCTCGGGGGCGACGCCACCAAAGACGAAGACGACCGCGGTCAGCGGGATCGAGGCGGCGATCAGGAGCCACACGTAGATCAGCGCGCTCAGAAGTTTGCCGATCACGATGGCGGCTGAGGTGATCGGCGTGGCTGCCAGCATCTCGAGGGTCTGCTTCTCCCGCTCCAGACTGATCGAGCCGGCGGTCGCCATCGGGGCAAGGAACGCGACGAGCAGCGTCTCGAGCATCAGGATCGAGACGAAGATGCCCTGTCCGATCGCGGCCGTCGCGAACGTGGCGCTGCCGCCGAAGCCCGTCGAATATGTTCGCTCCATGATGAGCTCGACCATCCATGCAAAGCCCGCCAGGAGCACGAGATAGAGACTCAGGATCACGAACGCGCGCCGCCCGCGCATCCGGCCGCGGAGCTCCTTGACCCCGACCGCCCCGACCCCGCCCGCAGTGCGCCGGAAGATCCCCAATGGAGACCGGCGTCGCCGCTGGGTCGCCATGGCAGGGGCCGTTGAAGCGTCGTCGGGCAACGGTCGGGCGGCGATCCCCTCGATCGTCCCCGACTCGTCCCCGAGGTCTTCGAGAGTGGCGCTCACATCGGGCGTCTCGAACGCATTGGTCGGGGAGTCGCGCATCGGCATCGCTCAGGCCGCCGCGACCGGCTCGAGGTCGCCGGCCGTGACCTGGAGGAAGAGTTCCTCCAGGTCGCTCGCTGCGCGGGCGAAGCTGGCGATCGGCAGACCCGCAGACACGGCATCGGCCAGGAGCCGCGCCGACGCCGCGTCGTCCCCCCGGAAGCCGAGCTCGATCGTCCCGTCGGACAGGATCGTCGCCGACGCCACGTCGTCCTGGGCGGCGAACCGGTCGCGCGCGG
>JANMBS010000273.1:0-6638 GCA_031360525.1 Thermomicrobiales bacterium | reverse complement strand
CGCCACGATCGTGCTGGCGGCGGTCGCCGCCTTCGTCCAGGACGATCTCGAGCACGTCCTCGGTTACTCGATCGTCAGCGACGCAGGCGTCATCGTGCTCGCCCTCGCCGTCGTCGGGCCCGAGGCGTTGGCGCCGGGCCGTATCTGGATCCTCGTCTTCATCATGGCGCGCGGTGCCTTCGCGGTCTGGACGGCCGGGATCCGAGCGGGATTCTTCACGGGGCGCGTGGCCGACCTGCGCGGCTGGGCGCGGCGCTCCCCGATCCTGGCGATCGCGTTCGTCCTGATCGTAGTCGCCAGCGTCGGGTTCCCGGGTCTGGCGTCGTTCGACGCGCGTTCCTCGCTCGCCGACCTGGCCGTGGGATCCCCGCTGTCTACGGTCCTCGTCATCGTGATGCTCGTCCCACTCGTCTATTACGGGCGGCTGCTCGTGATCGGGTTGGCGACGCCCGACCGGGTCGGCGAACCGGTGATGGCGTGGCGCCCTCGGGTCGCGCGGCCTGACCCGACGGCCATTCGGCGCTGGCTGCGAGGGACGTGGGATGGCAACCGGGCGTTCACGACGGCGGCGCTGGCGGCACTGCTCGCCGCGCTCGCGCTGGCCACCGCGGCAGGGGCGTTCGGCGGACCGGCGGCCGCCGCCGAACCGGTCCCGACAGTCGCGATCCCGGACGAGTTCGGGCGCCCGGTCCCCTCCAACGCACTGCCGTCGGCGGGGGCGTCGGCCTCGCCTTCGGCGGTGCCCATCCCCTGAGCGGCGCCGTTCCGTTCCTCTAGTCGTTCGGGGCGAGCACCCACAGGTCGGCGTCGCGCTCGTAGTCGAGCAGCTCGGCTGGGTCGAACCAAAGCGCAAGCTCGGTGGCCGCCGCTTCAGGGCTGTCCGACGCATGGACGATGTTCTGGGCCGTCTCGAGCGCGAAGTCGCCGCGGATGGTTCCCGGCGCCGCCTCGTGCGGTCGGGTCGCGCCATTGATCGCACGGACCACGGTGATCGCATTCGGCCCGTCGAGTGCCAGTGCGACGAGGGGCGCCGAGATGATGAACTCGACGAGTCCGGCGAAGAACGGCTTCTCGCGATGCGCCGCGTAGTGGCGCTCGGCGAGCGCGCGGTCGACACGAACGAGCTTGAGCCCGACGACCTTGAGGCCGCGAGCCTCATAGCGCGCGAGGATCCGGCCGATCAGCTGACGCTGGACGCCATCGGGCTTGACGAGGACGAGGGTTCGTTCGGTGCCTGGCATGTCTTCCTTGGGTACGGTCGGTGCTTTGGACGCCGCGGGATTGTATCGGATGAGCGGCGAGCGTCAGCCCGGCGTGTCGCTCGG
This sequence comes from Thermomicrobiales bacterium, assembly GCA_031360525.1. GTDB lineage: Bacteria > Chloroflexota > Limnocylindria > Limnocylindrales > CSP1-4 > SPCO01. The sequence continues at coordinate 5,313 of JANMBS010000273.1, read as the reverse complement.
CGTCGCGGCTGACGGGTCGGTCGCATCGGCGTCCTCGGGGCCTGGGGCATCCGGGGCCGCAGGATCCTCGGCGGCGTCCCCAGGCACAGGACCCTCCGCGGCGTCCTCGACCGCCTGAGCAACTTCGGACGACCCTGCGTCGGTGCGGTCCGCGGCGGGTGGGGCCGCCTCGGCTCGTGATGCGGCCGCCGGCGTCGTGTCGGTCCCGTCGGTCCACTCGGTTGCGCCGCCCTCGGTCCTGACGGGCCTCGTGCGCGACCGGCGGCGACGCTCCGGGAGCCCACCGTGCGCGGCGGCGAGGTACGCCTCACGTGCCTCGGCCTCGTGGCCGGCCAGCCGATACGCATCGCCGCGGACAACCAGCAGACCCGACGCGCGCGCCCCAGCCGTCACCTCGAGCACGGCCGGAGCGAGTGCCGGGGCGAGGCGCAGCGCGAGCCCGAAGCGGAGGACGGCCTCATCGAACCGGCCGGCGACGAGGGCGGCCCGGCCGGCCTCGAGTTCGAGGGCGGGCTCGGGCAGATCGCGGTCGCCCGGCTCCTCAGGCACGTCGTCGTCCCACAAGCCGAGCGTCATCGGCCCCGAAGCGGGGGCGACCTCGGCCGGCGACGCCGTCTGGAGCGCGGATGTCGACGCTCTGTTGGCGGCCTCGCTCAACTCGGCCTGTCCCGGCGCGTCGGCAGACCGATCGAACAGCGTCGGTGCGGTCGGTGGCGGCTCGTCGCCATCGGGTGGCCAGGCCGCCGAGCGCGGCATCCCCGCGAAGATCGCGTCGATGGACTCGGTGGCGCAGGCCATCGCCCGCGCGGCGAGCCGGCGCGACTCGCTGGGGCGACCGAGCGAGGCTGCCGCTTCGGCCGCGATGAGGAGGGCGACCGGGTGCTCCTCGTCGCCACGCAGGGCCACGGCGGCCGCCTCGCCCGCGCCGGCCAGGTCGCCGGTCCGCCAACGGACCTCCGCCAGGTCGATCAGCCCGATCGTGTCCAGCTTGCCCACCCCGGCCAGGGTCTCAAGCTCCGTCCGGGCGAGTGCCAGCGACCCGAGCCGCAGGTGAGCGTGAGCGAGGACCAGTTCGACGCTCCGGCCGTGCGTCGTCTCGGGTCGCGTCAGGGTCGTGGTCATGCCGGCAACTTCAGATGGGCTTCGAGCCCGCGCAGGTAGCGTGCCGGCGCGACGGCCGCGAGGCGCAGGACATCATCGCGGAAGAGCTGCGCGGCCAGACGCTGGACAGCGGGCGCATCGACCGCCTCGACCGCCGCGAGGGCCTCATCGAGGGTCAGCACACGGTCGTGGAGCGCCTCCTGGCCGCCGATCCACGAGGCGACGTGGCGCGTGTCGTCCATCCGCAGCTCGAGTCCGCCGGCGAGGTAGCGCTTGGCCTTCTCCAGCTCGGCGGCCGGGACCATTTCATCGCGCAGCCGCGCCAACTCGACGAGGATCGCCTCGAGGGCGGCCGGCAGGCCGGCCGGATCGACCCCGGCCGAGACCTCCAGGGCGCCGGCGTCGGCGTAATCGACCAGGCCCGACGAGACGTCGTAGGCGAGTCCCAGCTCCTCGCGGACCGACAGGAAAAGCCGGCTGCTCATGCCGTCACCGAGGACGGCGTTGAGGATCGCCAGCGTCCAGCTGTCCGGATGGTCGCGATGGAGGGCGGGCACGCCGAGACAGATCTGGGCCTGGCTCGTTGCGCGCTTCCCCGTCCGCAGGCGCGGACCGGCCGGAAGCACCGGCGCCGGGGCGAAGCCCGGGACCACGCCGTTGCCGGTCCCGAACGCCGTCGAGGCGAGCCCGACCGATTCGTCGTGCGACAAGTCGCCGACGACGGCGACCACGGTGTTGGCCGGCCGGTAGGCGCTCCGCCAGAAGTCCCGGATGGCCGCCTCAGGGAGGGCCAGGATGTCGGCCTCCTCGCCACAGATCTCGCGACCGAGGGGGCCGTCGCCGAACATCGCCGTCTGGAACAGGATCTGGCAGTACTCCGACGGATCGTCAAGGTACGAGCGGATCTCCTCGATGATCACGGTCCGTTCGCTCTGGATGTCCGCATCCTCGAGCCGCGGCCGGACGATCAGCTCGCCGATGACGTCCATCGCGCGGTCCACCTCGCGGCGCGGGACGCGCACCCAGTAGACGGTCGATTCGCGGTCCGTAGCGGCGTTGAACGACCCGCCCACGCCCTCGATCGCCTCGCTGATCGCGCGGGTCGACGGATAGGCGGTCGTCCCCTTGAACGTGAGGTGTTCCATGAAGTGGGCGACGCCGACCTGGCCGGTCGTCTCGAGCCGCGAGCCGGCGAGGACGTAGGCGGCGATCGAGACCGAGCGTGCGGCCGGGAGCCGGGCACTGATCACGCGGGGTCCGGCTGGCACGACGGTCCGTTCGAACATCCGACCGATGGTAGCGGATTGGCGCGATGGGACCCTCCACGCGCACCTCCCCGGGCGCCGCCATGGCCTTCGATTCGGGGCTACATCGGCGCCCCGTCCCGGGCTATCCTTCGGGACGACCGTTCCGGCCCGGGAACCGTGCGGCTGCCTCTGGATCGCGCTGCCGAGCGCGCTGATGCCAATCTGCTCGGATCCGATCCGAGCGTTCGTCGAGGAGGAGAGTCCATGGTCGCGACGCGTCTCCGGCTGTTGTCGTTGCTCACGGCGGCAGTCGTCATCTTCGTTGCCTGTTCGAACACCGCCACTCCGGGCGGTTCGGCCGCGGCCAGCGGCTCGGCTGCCGCCAGTGCCTGTGCCGGGACCGGAGCCGATGGCAGCAAGGCCGACTTCCAGATCCCGGACGTCGAGGCGGGCAAGTTCAACGTCGCGATGGTCCTCATCGGCCCCCACAACGACAACGGCTGGAGTCAGGCCCATTACGAGGGCCTCCAGTACGTCTGCGATCACGTGCCGGACGCGCACGTGGCCTACATCGAGCTGGTCCCCGAAGGCGCCGACTCGGAGCAGGTCTTCCGCAGCCTGTCGCGCAAAGGCTTCAACTTCATCATCGGCACGTCGTTCGGCTACATGGACCCGATGGCCGCCGTGGCCGAGGAGTTCCCCGACATCACCTATCTGCACCTGACCGGCTTCAAGTCCAACAACAAGAACTTCGGCAACTTCTTCGGCGCGATGGAGGACTTCAAGTACCTCGCCGGGATGCTTGCCGGATCGCGCGCCAAGAAGGACGGCAACCCCAAGATCGGCTACATGGCGACATTCCCGATCCCGGAAGAGCTGCGCCTCGGCAATGCGATCATGCTGGGCGTCAAGCAGACCTGCCCCGAATGCACGATGGACATCCGGTTCATCAACACCTGGCACGATCCGGTCAAGGAGCGGGATGCAGCGGCCTCGCTATTCGATGCGGGCGCTGACGTGGTGTTCACTGGCGCGGATACGCCGGCCGTCGCCGACGTCGCACAGGAAAAGAGCAAGTGGGCCGTCACCTACGACCATCCCAATTCGTGCACCGTCGAACGCTGCCTGACCGCCCCGTACTGGATCTGGGGTCCGGAGTACACCCGCATCGCAGAACAGGTCAAGGCCAAGACCTACAAGGCGACCTATGAGTACTTTGATGCCGATGCCAAGGCGATGGGCCTGGTCGGCTTCATGGACGGCCAGACCGTGACCAAGGGCGTCTCCGACCTCCCCGAGGCCGACGTCGCCAAGGTCAAGGACACACTTGCCAAGATGCTGGCCGGCCAGTTCGGACGCTTCGACGTCTTCGCCGGGCCGATCAAGGACAACACTGGCAAGGAGATCCTGGCGGCGGGCGCGAAGCTCGAGCAGAGCGACCTCGATCAGTTCCCGCCCCCGGCGGGCCAGTGCAAGGGCGTGTGCATGTATTGGTGGGCTGACGGGATCACCGTCCCGCTTCCGAAGCTGACCAACTAGGCCGATTCGGGACCCACGGGCAGTCGCCCGTGGGTCCCATCTACGCCCCGAGGTGCCGCCTGTGACGTCACCCGCATCCGTGCCCGCCCTCGAGGCGCGCGGCATCGTCAAGGCCTTCCCCGGCATCGTCGCCAACGACGGCGTGGATTTCGACCTGCGCTCGGGCGAGATCCATGCCCTGCTTGGCGAGAACGGTGCCGGGAAGAGCACGCTGATGAACATCCTGGCCGGGCTCTACCGGCCGGACGCCGGGGAGATCCGGCTCGACGGGACGCCGATCGGCTTCCGCTCGCCGCGCGACGCGATCGCGGCCGGTCTTGGGATGGTCCATCAGCACTTCACGTTGGTCCCGTCGCAGACCGTCACCGAGAACATCCTGCTCGGGCTGGATACGCCCAGGTTCCGCCTCAACGCGGGCCGCTCGGAGGCCGAGGTCGCCCGGCTGGCCGACCAGTTCGGGCTGCGGGTCGATCCGCGGGCGAAGATCTGGCAGCTCTCGGTGGGCGAACAGCAACGGGTCGAGATCCTGAAGCTGCTCTACCGCGGTGCCCGCATCCTGATCATGGACGAGCCCACCGCGGTCCTCGCTCCACAGGAGGTCGACGAGCTCTTCCGCACGCTCCGCTCCATGACGGCCGATGGCCGGAGCGTCGTCTTCATCAGCCACAAACTGGCCGAGGTGCTGGCCATCGCGGACCGGATCACGGTCATGCGCCGCGGGGTCGTGACGGCCGCCGGCCTGACCCCGAGCGAGACCTCGACCACCGACCTCGCCCGCCGGATGGTGGGGCGGGACGTCCTGGAGAGCGTCCAGCGGACGCCCCAACGGCCGGGCGCCCGCGTCCTCGCGGTCAGCGACGTGGTGACCGACAACGATCGCGGCCTGCCCGCCCTGCGTGGTGTCTCGCTCGACGTCGCCGCCGGCGAGATCGTCGGGATCGCTGCGGTCGCCGGCAACGGCCAGAGCGAGCTGGCCCAGGTCATCACCGGCCTGCGTGCGTGCCGCGGCAGCGTGACCGTCAACGGCGAGGAGGTCGGCAACCGCATGGCCGGCCACGCGATCCGGCAGGGCGTCGCCCATGTGCCCGAGGACCGGACCGGGGTCGGCAGCTCGCCGAACCTGTCGGTCTCCGACAACTTGATCATGAAGCGCTACCGCGACGCACCGGTCGCCCGCGGCTGGTTCATCGACGACACGGCGGCGCGGGCACTGGCCCAGGGCCTCAAGGACGAGTACGCGATCGCCGCACCGTCGATCGACACGCAGGCGCGGCTGCTGTCGGGCGGCAACCTCCAGCGCCTGATCTTCGCTCGCGAGATCGAGTCCGGCCCGAAGCTCATGGTCGCCGTCCAGCCGACACGTGGTCTCGACGTCGGCGCCATCGAGGCCGTGCATCGGGTGCTGTTGGCCCGGCGCGAGGCGGGG
>JANMBS010000264.1:0-3968 GCA_031360525.1 Thermomicrobiales bacterium | reverse complement strand
GACGGCCGACCAACCCGCTCCGCGGGCGAGCGCGATGGCCTCGATGGTCTCGGTCAGCGTCCCGATCTGGTTCAGCTTGATGAGGACGGAATTGGCCGCGTCCTCCTCGATCGCACGGGCGATCCGCTCGGTGTTGGTCACGAGCAGGTCGTCGCCGACGAGCTGGATCGTTCGTCCAAGCCGCCCGGTCAGGTGGCGCCAGCCGTCCCAATCGTCCTCGGCAAGGCCGTCCTCCAGCGAGACGATCGGGTAGCGTGCGGCCCAGTCGGCCCACAGGTCGACCAGCTCCCCAGAGTCGAGCGTCCGGCCCTCCCGCGCCAGCACGTATCGGGTCGGCCCCCCGTCGACGCCCGACCCCTCTTCGACGAGCTCGCTCGTCGCCGGATCGAGGGCGATGGCGACGTCCACGCCCGGGCGGTAGCCGGCCTTTTCGATCGCCCGCAGGATGACCTCGACCGCGGCCTGGTTCGACGGCAGCGACGGTGCGAAGCCGCCCTCGTCGCCCTGGCCGGTCGCATGGCCTTCATCGTGGAGGATCCCGCGCAGCGCCCAGAAGACCTCCGAGCCGGCTCGCAGGGCGTCGGCGTACGTCGCGACGCCGACCGGCATGACCATGAACTCCTGGAAGTCGGTCGAGTCCTGGGCGTGCTTGCCGCCGTTGAGGATGTTGAACATCGGGACCGGCAGCGTGACCGCCCCCACCCCACCCAGGTAGCGATAGAGCGGCAGGTCGTAGGCGGCCGCGGCGGCGTGGGCACACGCCAGCGAGACGCCGAGGATCGCGTTCGCGCCGAGTTCGCTCTTGTTCGCGGTGCCATCGAGTTCGACGAGGAGGGCATCGATGCCGGCCTGGTCAGATGCATCGAGGCCGTAGAGCGCGGGAGCGATCGTCTCGGTCACATTGGCGACGGCCCGGAGCACGCCCTTGCCCCCGAATCGGCCCGCGTCGCCGTCGCGCAGCTCGACGGCCTCGTGAACGCCGGTCGACGCCCCGGACGGGACTGCCGCCCGCCCGACCGAGCCGTCGGACAGGATGACGTCGACTTCGACCGTGGGGTTGCCGCGGGAGTCGAGGATCTCGCGGGCGTCGATGCCCTCGATGAACGTGCTCACGAGCGGGCTTTCGCTTTCGGCTTCGCGGCTACGACGGTCGGCGCCTTCGGCTTTGGCGAAGCCTTCGGCCTCGCTGGCGACTTCGCGCCGGCCTTCTTGGCCTTGACCGGGCGATCGATGAGGACCATCACGCCGGGGAGGTCGCGACCCTCAAGGAACTCAAGAGAGGCACCTCCACCCGTCGAGATGTGGGTCATCCGGTCTGCCAGACCCTGCTGTGTCACCGCCGCGACCGAGTCGCCTCCCCCGACGATGACCGTCGCCCCGGCGTCGGCCCGTTCCGCCAGCATCCGCGCCGCGGCCTTCGTCCCGTGCGCGAACGAGGGGATCTCGAAGACCCCCAGCGGTCCGTTCCAGAACACGGTCCGGGCGTCGGACAGGGCCTCGACCATCAGGTCCTGGCTGGCCTTGCCCAGATCGACGATGTGCCACGACGCCGGGATCTTCTCCGCCTGGAGCGTCTTGTACTCGGTCCCGCGAGTGACCTCCTTGGCCACGATGACGTCGATCGGCAGGACGACGCGGACGTCGTTGCGGGCCGCGGTGGCGAGGATCCGCCGGGCGTCCTCGACCCGATCGGGCTCGGCCAGGCTCTTGCCGATCGCCTTGCCCTGGGCGAGCAGGAATGTATTGGCCATCCCGCCTCCGAGGACCAGCATGTCGACCCTCGAGAGGAGGTGGTCGATGACGCCGATCTTGTCGGAGACCTTGGCGCCGCCGAGGATGGCCACGAACGGTCGCGCGGGGTTCTCCAGGAGCTTCGAGAGCATCTCGATCTCGCGCTCCATCAGCAGCCCTGCGTAGGCCGGTAGCAGCTTGGCGATGCCGACCGTGGATGCGTGGGCCCGGTGCGCGGTCCCGAACGCGTCATTCACATAGACGTCGGCATACGACGCGAGGGCCGCGGCGAAGGCCGGATCGTTGGCCTCCTCCTCCGCGTGGAAGCGGAGGTTCTCGAGCATCAGCACCTCGCCCGGCCGGAGGCGCTTGACGGCGTCCTCGGTGCCGATGCCGAGCGCGTCCCCGGTGACCGGCACATTCCGCCGCAGGAGCTGGGTCAGGACCTGCCCGACCGGCCGAAGGCGCAACCCGTCCTGGACCTTGCCGTTGGGCCGCCCGAGATGACTGGCGAGGATGACCGACGCGCCGGCATTGAGCAGCGCGACGATGGTCGGGATGGTGGCCCGGACGCGCGAGTCGTCGGTGACCCGGCCGTCGGCCAGCGGGACGTTGAAGTCGACGCGAACGAAGACCCGCTTGCCGGCGACGTCCGCGTCGCGGATCGTGAGCTTGTCCATCGCGGTCAGGCGGTGACCGGCAGGCGCGCCGCCACGAACGCGATCAGGTCGGCGACCCGGCAGCTGTAGCCCCACTCGTTGTCGTACCAGGCGATGACCTTGACCATCGTCCCGCCGAGGACCATCGTCGAGGGCGCGTCGATGATCGAGCTGCGGCTGTCGCCCTTGAAGTCCATCGAGACGAGCGGCTCGTCCGAGACGCCGAGGATGCCCTTGAGCGGGCCGTCCGCCGCGGCGCGGAAGGCGTCGTTGAGTTCCTCGACCGAGGTCGGCCGGCTGACGTCCGCAGTGAAGTCGACGATGCTCACGGTGGGGGTCGGTACGCGCAGGCTGAATCCATCGAACTTGCCCTTGAGGTCGGGGATCACGAGCGCCAGCGCCTTGGCCGCGCCGGTCGTCGTCGGGATGATGTTCTGGCCCGCGCTGCGGGCCCGGCGCGGATCCTTGTGCGCGACGTCCAGGATGTTCTGGTCGTTGGTGTAGCTGTGGATGGTGTTCATCAAGCCGCGCTCGATCGTCACGAGATCGTGGACCACCTTGGCTGCCGGGGCCAGGCAATTCGTGGTGCAACTCGCGTTGCTGATGATGTGATGGGCCGTCGGGTCGTAGCGCTCTTCATTGACGCCGAGGACGATCGTGATGTCCTCGCCCGTTGCCGGGGCGCTGATGATGACCTTCTTCGCCCCGGCATCGATGTGCGCCCTCGCCTTCGCGGCATCGGTGAAGATGCCGGTGCTCTCGAGGACGATGTCGACGCCGAGATCGCCCCACGGCAGGGCTGCAGGGTCGCGCTCGGCGAGGATCTTGATCTCGCGGCCGTCGACGATGATCGACGCGTCGCCGGCACGCACGTCGCCCGGATAAGCGCCATAGGTGGAATCGTGCTTGAACAGGAGCGCGTTCATCTTCGGGTCGACCAGGTCGTTGACCGCGACGACGTCCACGTCCGGAGCACGCTCGATGAGCGCCTTGAGCGACTGCCGACCGATCCGGCCGAAGCCGTTGATACCGACGCGTGTGGCCATGGTGCGAGACCTCCTGGGCGGGACATGCCCGACCCGTGGGCCGGACGCGAGCGATGAACGTCAGAACGGACGACGAGATCGGACGGGGGTGCCGCGAACGTGTGCCGTGGGTCCACCCGGATCGTGCGTCGTGGTCATCGTACCAAAGGGGCCGAACTCCACCCGAGGTCCCTGTCGCCTGAGGTGACGTGGCCGTGTCCCGGACATGGCAGGACCCCCGCCGTTCGGCGGGGGTCCTGGCCTGCAATCTCGAACGTTCGAGGGTCAGCCGCCGATGCGGAAGACCTTCCCGCCGCAGACCGGGCATGTGCCCTGGATCGCAGGCTTGCCGTTCTTCATCGTGATCTTCTGTGCGTTCTGGACTTCGACCTTCTTCTTGTCCTTGACGCAATACGCCTCGGCCATGTGGGCTTCTCCTCTTCCATATCGCGTGGTGCGGGATCCCTTGTCCCGCATCCACTCAACCGTGGTTGCTCAGACTGTGTGCTTCCAGAGTGACGGCCGCCAGCGGTCCGTCCCGGCTTCGCGCTTC
>JANMBS010000236.1:0-2388 GCA_031360525.1 Thermomicrobiales bacterium | reverse complement strand
AGGCCTTGGCGACCTTCGGAGCCGGCTTCGCGGCTGCCTTGTCGCTCGAGGCCTTGGCGGTCGGGGCCTTGGCAGCCGCCGACTTGGCGGACGTGGCCTTGGCGCGCTTGGCGGCGGGCTCGGCGTCGTCGGCGGACTCGTCGGCTTCGGTGTCCCTGGCGGATGTCGCAGCCTTGGCTTCGGGCTCGTCGACCTGAGCGGGCGCAGCCTTGGCCTTGGTCTCGTCCGTCGCCTCGGCCTCGGTCTCGTCGGTTTCGGCGACAGCGGCCCTGGCCTCCGCCTTCGTCGGGCGTGCGGCCTTCTCGGGAGAGCTCGTTACCGGTGTCACACCCAGCGCCACGAGCGGCGAGGACGGGACCTCGAGGACGTTGACGCTGCCGCCGGCAGCCTCGATCTTGGCGCGGGCGGACGCGGTGAACGCGTCGGCGACCACGAAGAGCGGCACCGTCAGTTCGCCGGCGCCGAGGATCTTGAGTGGCTTGTTGAGGGTCCGCACCAGCCCGACGGCCCGCAGGATGTCCTGGTTGACCGTGATGGGCGCCGACTTGGCGGGCTTCTTGGTGTCCTCGAACTCGAACGCGCCGCGCTCCGCGAGCGCGCCGATGGAGCCGACGTTCACGACCTCGTACTCGATCTTGAACCGATTCTTGAAGCCGCGCAGCTTGGGGATGCGCATGTGGAGCGGCGTCTGGCCGCCCTCGAACCAGGCGGGGATGCCGCCGCCGGCGCGAGCCTTCTGGCCCTTCGTGCCGCGGCCCGCGGTCTTGCCCTTGCCGGCGGCGATGCCGCGGCCGACGCGGGTGCGTGGCTTGCGCGACCCGGGGGCCGGCTGGAGGTCGTGGAGTTTCATGCCTTGGCCTTCTCCGAGGTGTCGGGGTTCGAGCCGTCCTCGATCTCCTCGACCGTGACGAGGAAGCGCACGGCGCGGACCATCCCGCGGGTGGCGGGGTTGTCGGTCACGATGCTCGTGCTGCCGATCCCGTTGAGTCCGAGGGCCCGGACGGTGCCGCGGTTCCGCGCGATATGACTGATCGTGCTCTTGACCTGGGTGACCTTGAGCTTAGCGGCCATCGGTCACCTCCGCCCCGACCGCGACCGGAGCCGGCTGGCCAGCGATCCGGCTGACCAGCTTGACGCCTCGTCGGGCGCCGAGCTCCTCGGCTGAGTGCAGGCTGCGGAGCGCCTCGATGGTCGCCCTGGTCACGTTGACCGGGTTGGTCGAGCCGTGGATCTTCGACAGGATGTCGCGCACACCGGCCGACTCGAGGACGGCCCGGACCGAGCCGCCGGCGATGACGCCGGTGCCCTGCGAGGCCGGCTTGAGCAGGACGCTGCTGGCGCCGTAGACGACCTGGACCTCGTGGGGGATCGTCGTGCCGACCATCGGGATCTTGATCAGGTTCTTCTTCGCGTCCTCGACGCCCTTGCGGATCGACTCCGGCACTTCGCCGGCCTTGCCGATGCCGACGCCGACGTGGCCGGCGCCGTCGCCGACGACGACGACCGCGCTGAAGCTGAACCGCCGGCCGCCCTTGACGACCTTGGCGACGCGATTGATCTGGACGACGCGCTCTTCGAGCGCGAGCTTATTGGGGTCGATTCGTGCCACGGGGGCTCCTTCCGATCAGAACTCGAGGCCGGCTTCGCGGGCGGCATCGGCGAGCGACTTGATCCGCCCGTGGTACCGGAACCCGGCTCGATCGAAGACGACGCGCTCGACGCCTGCGGCTTTTGCCCGCTCGGCGACAAGCTTCCCGACGGTGGCCGCTTCCTCCGCCTTGGTCGCCTTGGAGCCCTTCAGCTCCTTCTCGACCGTGGAGGCTGCGGCGAGCGTCTTGCCGGACGCGTCATCGATCACCTGCGCGTAGATGTGGTTGAGGCTGCGGAAGACCGCGAGGCGCGGGCGCGCTTCGGTACCCGCCAGGTGAAGGCGGATCCGATCGTGGCGCTTGCGTCGGGCGGCGCCGCGGGTGGCGACCTGCGTCATCGTGTTCGTTCCTCGTGGGTCAACGGGTTACTTCTTTCCGCCGATCTTGCCGGCCTTGCCGGCCTTGCGCCGGATGTACTCGCCGGCGTAGCGCACGCCCTTGCCCTTGTAGGGCTCCGGCTTGCGGGTGGCGCGGACCTTGGCGGCGATCTGGCCGACCAGCTCCTTGTCGATGCCGACGACCGCGAGGCGGGTCGGGTTCTCGACTTCGAAGCTGATGCCCTCGGGCGGGTCGATCTCGATCTGGTGGCTGTAGCCCAGGTTGAGCTGGAGCTTCCGGCCACTCAGCGCCGCGCGGTAGCCGACGCCGGTGATCTCGAGGCCCTTCCGATAGCCGTCGGTCACGCCGACGACCATGTTGTTGACCAGCGTCCGGGTCAGCCCGTGGAGCTGCTTGTGGG
>JANMBS010000231.1:0-2692 GCA_031360525.1 Thermomicrobiales bacterium | reverse complement strand
CGCGCGCCCATCGAGCCACCGCGTCGCGGGCACCCTCCCCCAGTCCCAGGTAGGTGGCCGCGATCGCGATCCCGAACCAGGCGCCCGGTGCAGGTCCGCGCGGGTCAGCCGCGTCGATGCGCCGCCGCATGACGAGCGCGTCCGCGGGCACCCGGACGCCCTCGAGGACGAGCCGACCCGACGCAGAGCCTCGCATCCCCATCGCCTCGAACCCGGGGAGCCGTTCCACGCCATCAGCGGCGACGTCGACCAACCACACCCCGACCTCGACCGGGTCCGTGCCGGCGACCCGGGCCGTGACGAAGGCGTGGGTCAAATTCGGCAGCCAGGTGGTCCAGGTCTTCTCCCCGGTAAGCCGCCACGTCCCATCGGACTCTGCCGCCGCTGTCGTCCCCGGCACCGCGCCACGGGCCGGCGATCCGCCACCCTCCTCGGTCGCCGCGTTGTTCACGAGCGCGCCGTCCTCGACGATCGCCCGGAACAGCCGGTCGCGCAGACCGGCCGGCACCGCCACCGCGTCCACCAGTGCCCCGACGACGTGGACCTGCATCGCGAAGCCGAGCGCCGTCGCGCCATCGACCGCACCGATCGCCATCAGCACCGCGGCCGCCTCGGCCATCCGCGCTCCGAGCCCACCCGCCGACTCCGGGACCACCAGCCGATGGAGTCCTGACCCGACGATCGCCTCGGCCGCCCGAAACTCGAACGGATCGCCCAGGTCCAGCGCGCGCAATCGCTCGAGCGCATCCGCGAGCGCCGCGTCGGTCGCGGTCATGCTCGCTTGCCCGGCGAGATGAGCGGCCTGACGCGTCGACCGGCCCGTGAATCCTCGATCAGCGTCGCCAACCGTCGTTCCCGCGTCGCCGCCTGCTTGGCGCTCGTGACCCAATGCGTTGCCTGGCGTCGATACGACGGCGGCCGTCGTTCCCAGTCGGCCCAGGCGGTCTCGTCAGCCCGGAAACGCGCCTCGTCTTCGTCGCCGAACGATGCAGGCGGCCGTTCATGGGAGTAGATCGCGGTGTTCGCCTCCGTCCTGGCCGCGAATGCCGCCAGACCCGCCGGCTGCATCCGGCCCTCCTCGGTCAGCTTGGCGACCTTGGCCACGTTGATCGCGCTCCAGGTGCTGCCCTTGCGCCGGGGCGTCAGGCGCTGGACGCTCACCTCGCCATCGATGCTCTTGCGTACCCCGTCGATCCAGCCGACGCACAGGCATTCGTCGACGACCTGTGCCCAGTCGACGCTGGGGCGCCCGCTGGCCTTCTTGTAGTAGCCGAGCCAGAGCTCGTCCTCGGTCAGGTGGTTGGCATCGAACCAGTCGCGCAGCGCCCCCGGCGTCGCGAAGAATACGACGTCATGCGGCTCCATCTTCACCATGCGGCCGCTGCCCCCTCCTTGCGGACCATCGTCAGACCGAGTTCCCGATCTCGATCAGGATGTCGCGGATCCGGTCGCCGTAGACGGCGATCCCCGCGATCGGCAGCAGGACGCCGAACACCACGAGGAGGACCAGGCAGGTGGCGACGGCCAGGCCCGAACCGCCGGGCGCAGGCTGGACGACGACGGAGCGCGCCCACCGGTCGTGCAGGCCCTGGCGCAGGGGGTTCGTCGCGGTCGTGATCAGCAGGATCAGGACCCAGATCGCGCCGATCAGCCCGAGGTATGCCCTAAGGCCGGGGACCAGGCCGAGGATGCCGACCGCGCCACTCAGCGCGATCCAGCGAAGGAGCGCGTCGTTGAGTGGCAACGTACCGGCGGTGACCGAATCGAGGATCCGCAGCCGCAGGATGCGCATGCCGAGTGTCCCGTGCAAGCCGCTCGTCCACAGACCGATGAAGTAGAGCAGGTCGATCAGGACGAGCACCGCAGCGACGCCGAAGATCATGACCGGATCGGGACTGGCGTCGTACAGCCCGAGCGCCGCGCTGAGGGCGACCCCAAGCGCGCCGAGGAGCAGGGAATCGATGAAGTAGGCGACGACGCGCGGGAAGACACGGGCGATGACCACGCCGTCGACGGCAGGGCCGACGGCGGTGGCCACGGGAGCCGCCGGCGCCGACCACGGGACGACCGGCCCGTCGGCCGGGGTGCCGCTCGGAGGCTGGTCGGCGGGCCCCGCCCAGCCGACCGGCGCGGCCGAGATGATGCCGGCCGGCGGCGCAGGCTCCGTCGGGGACGGCGACGCCGGCTCGGAATGCGGCGTCTCAGCCACCGGGAATCGCGCCGTCTCCGCGTCGGGCTCAGGGGTCGCGGCGTCCGGTGGTGGCGCGGCCGATTCGGGCGGTGGATCCCCGTCGGGGGTCTGCCAGCTCATCTCCGTCTCCCTCGTGTGATGTGCCGCAATCCTAGCGGCCCGCCGCGGGTCAGAGTCCGACCGTGAACCAGCCCAGGCCCTCGGCGATGAGCGCGACGCCGAAAAGCACGAACAGGGCGGCTGCGCCGTAGCGGATCATCCGCTCCGGCAGACGAGTCCCCAGCCACCGACCGATGGCGATGGCGATGGCATCGGCGGCGATCATCCCCGCGGTCGACCCGAGCCATGTCCCGATCGGCTCCTCGCGGGTGGCGAGGGTGATCGTGGCGAGCATCGTCTTGTCGCCGAGCTCCGCGAGGAAGAACGCGACGCTCGCGGCCACGATGGCCGACCGGTCGTTGCGCTCGGCCTTCGCCGCCTCGACCTCATCGAGCTCGTCGC
>JANMBS010000202.1:0-6880 GCA_031360525.1 Thermomicrobiales bacterium | reverse complement strand
AAGACCAGGTCCTCGGGTCCGAACTGGCGTTCCGGTGCCGATGACGCGAGAGCCAACGCCCCGAGGATCCGATCGCCGGCCCGCAACGGGACGCACATGTACGAGCGCAACTCGAGACCGCGGAGGAGTTCCATGTGGTGTTCATCGCGAGCGACCGCCATCAATGCTTCGGTCGGGATGTCCGGAAGGAAGATCGGCTCCCCGTTGCGGACGACCTGTAGCGATCCAGTCGGCTCGTTCGGGTCGTCGGGGTACTGGTCGAGGAGCTGGCGGACGAGCGCGACCTTGGCCGGATCGACGTGGGCGATCGTCAGGGAATGCAGCTCACCGCCCGCGTCGAGCAGGTCGACCGCGCACCAATCGGCGATGCGCGGGACGGCCAGATCGGCAAGCCGCCGGATCGTCTGGTCGTAGTGCAACGATCCCGCGAGCAGTTGCCCGGCTTCGGCCAAGAAGCGCTGGTTCTCGCGGCTGCGGCCGTCATGCAGTGCATCGTCCACGTCGGTGCACGTCCCGATCCAGGCCGTCAGCCGGCCATCGTGGTCTCGGGTCGGGACCGCGCGCAGGTGGAACCAGCGGTACTCTCCGTCCTCCCGGCGCAGGCGGACCCGGGCCTCGATGGTCCGCTCGGCGGCAGCTGCGGTTCCCCAACCCTCGGCCAGGTCGATCGCGTCGTCGGGATGCAGGGCGGGATCGTCGGTCAGCCGCGTGCCCCGCGCCGGCGGGCGTCCGCTGTACTCGGCCCAGCGGCCGTTCGCGTCGAGGATGCGACCGGCAGCGTCGGTCCGCCAGGCGATCAGCGGGATCGCCTCGGCCAGTTCGCGGTATCCGGGGTCGTCGCGACCCGGTGGGACACGGACATCCGTTGCCGGATCGGCCGTGCTGGCCGGGGAGGTGGGTTCTGGCACGACTCCTCGCTGAGGGGCTGTCACCGGCCTGCATGACGGAGCGCAGCCAGTACCCGTACTGGAGCAGGAACGTCGTTGCGATGCTTGCGCCCGGCGAGACGGAGACCTTGCAACCGCGTGACAACGTGAACGTGGCCTGTCAGAGGCAAGTGGGATCCCGGTCGCGGACCGGCTAGAGCCGCCGGCTGGGGCCCTGGGCCGAGCCACGGGGGCCGCCGAGGCTGGTCACTGAGGCTGCGCGTTGACGCTCTCGCTGGACTCGGGGAGAGTCCGCCCGTACCCGTCGCGTACGCCCTCGTTCGGTGACTCGATCGCCGCCGGATCCTGGGCGACCGGAGCTTCGCGGGCCTGGAGCCGGGATAGCACGATCTCGGCCGAGGCGACGATCGGGACGGCGAGCAGCGCCCCGAGTAACCCGCCCGCCGCGGCGCCGACTAGCAGGCTCAGCATCACCAGCAGCGGGGAGATGCCGATCGTGTTGCGCATCACGAGCGGGACGAGGACGCTGCCCTCGATCAGCTGGATGACCACGTAGACACCGGCGACGATCAGTGCCAGCTGCGGTGACACAGTGGACGCCACGAGGATCGCCGGGATGGCGCCCAGGAGGGGTCCGACGATCGGGATCGCCTCGGTGATCGCCGCGATCAGTCCCAGCAGCAGGGCGCCCGGAACGCCGAGCAGCGCATACGCGGTCCCGGTCGCGACGCCCATCGTGCCCATCAGCGTGAGCTGGCCACGGACCCACAGGCCCAAGCGCGTCTCGACCTCGTTCCAGATATCGCGGGCCCCGGCTCGGTTATCGGCAGGGAAGTAGGCGAGCAGGTAGCGCTGCAGCCGAGCGTGTTCGAGGAGCCAGAAGAAGACCAGCGTCAACAACGTGGCGAGCGCGATTGCGGCTTCGGCTGCCGCGGTGCCGACCTTGACGACCTGGTCGGGATTCGCTGCAGGCGGCGCCGTGAAGACCTTTTCTCCCGATTCCGCCAACCTCGTGATCGAATCACCGAGGATGGCCGGCTCCAGCGTCGCCGCCCAGGACCGGACCGAATCGAGCACGCGTGGCAATCCGGTGACGATCTCCTGGCCCTGCGCGACGGCGGCCGGGACGACGATCAACGCGAGACCGATGACGGTCAGGAAGAACGTGGCGTAGACGACCAGGATCGTGGCACCGCGCCCGAGCGGTAGCCGGTCGCGGATCAGCCCCACGATCGGCTCGAGAGCGGAGGCGAGGAGGATGGCGACGAACAGCAGGACCAGGACACCGCCGGCCGCGACGGCGAGCCCGATCAATCCAAGGACGATCAAGACACCCATGGCGAGGGCCATCCCGCGAACCGTCCATGGCCTGAAGTCTTCACGCATCGTCGGTCACCATCATGGGGCCGTGACGGGTGGCGCGGTGGGCTCGGGCGGCGTTGGCGGCTTGGGAGAATTCCCGGGCTTGCCGCCGTGACCCTTGCCACCTTTGCCGTTCTTGCCCGGATCGTTCGCGGGCCTGGTCCTGTAGCACGCCCCGGCGATCGCCCCGCCCCATGAGGACTGCTTCCAGAAATAAGCGGTCCGCGAGTCGTACTGGCCGGTCCGTCCGGGTCCGCCACGGGCGCGGCGCATCCAGTCGGCCACATCCCCGTCCCAGCTCGATGGCCCGAGCTCGGCCTTGACGAGGTCGACCCGGTAGCTCCCGCAGGCGGGGGAGTAGAGCAGGCCGTCCGGATCGATCGACCTCCGGGCACCGGGCTGAGTCCCGGCGATGAACCAGGCGGTCGTCTTGGCCCTGGTCCACGGTCCCGGCTTCCCACCCGACCACGCATCGATCGTGGCCCTGACGAGGCCGCTCGGCCGCTTGAAGTCGGTGACCGGCCAGGCCCTGGAGTAGTCGCGCACGAACGCGTGCCACAACGGTGCGGCGGCGGTCAGCGAGATCGCCGGCTTCTTGGAGCGTGGATTCGAGTGGTCGCTGTTGCCCATCCAGACGCCGACCGCGAGCGCCGGATGCTGGTCGTCGGCCGGCGGTGCGAGGAAGCCGTAGGTGGCGAGGTCACGTGCATCGTTCGAGGTGCCCGTCTTCACGGCGGCGGGACGGCGGCTCCCGCCCTTCCCGTTGAAGACTGCGAGCTTCGCGGCCCAGATCGGGTTCTGCTTCTCGTCGGTGTTACCGGCCAGGATGTCGGTCACGAGGAACGAGCCTGCGGCGAGACGGCGGTGGTCCCCTCTGGCTCCGGGGCGTGCCAGACGACCGTGCCGTCCGGGCCCTCGATGGAAAGGATCATCCGCGGCGGCACACGGACCCCGCCATTGGCCAGCGTGCCGTACGCCGAGGTCAAGTCGATCGGCCGGACTTCGACCGTGCCCAGGGCTCCGGCCAGGCCCGATTGCAGGTACGCCTCGCGGCCGCCGGTGAAGCGCAGCCCCATCGCCTCCGCGGTCTTGTCGACCTGGCTGTTGCCGACACGTTCGAGGGCCCGGATGGCCGGGATGTTGAGCGAGTACTGGAGCGCCTTCCGGACGAGGACGGGCCCGCGCTCGAGCTGGTCGGCGTCACGAGGCGACCAGTTCTCGCGGCGGTTGAACATGGTCGTGACGTCGAGCAACAGGCTGCCCGGTGTCAGCTTGCGTGAATCGAAGGCGCTTGCGTAGATGATCGGCTTGAAGGCCGAGCCGGGCTGGCGTGAGCCGTCGCCCGCCGCGTCGAATTTCGGCGAGAACTTCCTGCTGGTCAGGTCGTCCCGGTAGTAGCCCGCGCTGCCGGCGTAGGCCAGTACATCACCGGTGCGATAATCGAGGGCGACCAGCGCCCCGTTGTGGAGGTCCTTGCCGCGCAGGGCGCGGACCCACGACCGGTCGCCCTTGGCGATCTTGAGCGACTTCAACAGCGCGTCGCCTCTAGTGCGTGAGACGTTGGGGACGATGGCGGCGGCGGTCAGCCACTTCTCGGCGAGGCCCTGGGCCTTTGTGTCGAGAGTGGTCATGACCTTGTAGCCGCCGGTCTCGACCTTCTCCGCGCTGCCCAGGATCGTCTGCAGCTGGCGGCGGACCTGCCACGTGAAATGTGCCGCCTTGTAGGTGAGTGCCTGCTCGCCGGCCAGGACCACCGGCTCGTCGACGGCCGCGCTGAGCTGACTCGGCGTCAGCTTCGTCCAGCGAGCGCCCTGGGCGAGACCGCCGAGGATCCAATCCCGACGGACGGCCGGGGGGGCATCGCGTGGGACGACGAGCCTGCCCTTGTCGTCCTTCACGGCGAAGCGGTATGGGTCGAGCGTCGACGGTGATTTGGGCAGCCCGGCCAGCAGTGCGGCCTGCGCCGGCGTCAGATCGGCGAGGTCGGAGACACCGAAATAGATCCAGGCGGCGGCGGCGATCCCATAGGCGCCGTGGCCGTAGAAGATCTCGTTCAGGTACGCGGTGATGATGCGGTCCTTGCCTCCCTCGCCGGGGAAGGTCTCGGACACGCGAAGCGACTGGATCAGCTCCTTGGCCTTGCGGGTGTAGCGATCGGCGCCGGCCTGCGTCACATCGGATGGGAGCAGCCGCGCGCGGACGAGCTGCTGGGTGATCGTCGAGGCCCCGCGCTCGCGGGCGCCACTGGCACCCTCGGCCGCGGCGGAGATGATCGCCGGCGCGTCGAACCCACTGTTGGACCAGAACGTGCGGTCCTCGGCGCTGGTCGTCGCGTCGAGCACGAGCTCCGGGACATCGCCGAACGCCACCACTCGCCGTTGCTCGCGCTGGAAGCGACCCAATTCGACGGTCCCCGTGCGGTCATACACGACCGTCGGTTCGGAGAACGTCAGGGCTTCCAGCCGGCTCGGATCGGGCAGGCCGACCGACAGGACGCCGACCGTCGTGGTGACCATCAGGAGCGCCAGCGTGACGGCGATGAACGTCGTCAGTCCGACGCCTACCACCATCGCGCCCAGGATCCGCGGCAGCCGGCTGCGCGGCGCCGGTCGTGCGGCGGCGCGGCTGGCATGGCGCAGTGCGACGATCCTCGTCGCGTTCCGGCGGGCGGGGACGCGGACAGGGTGAATCGGGCTGTAGGGGTCGAACGCCATGCGCCCATGGTGGGTCGCTGAGCGTCAAGGGCCGTATCGTAGGTCCGACATCGTCCCTTGCAGTCTCGTGACATCGATTGCACGGGGGCCGACAGCGCTGGCCTGAGAGCGCTGGACGCTTCCACCCGATCGGGAGGACCATCATGGTTCCGCCCAAGGAGGTTCGCCTATGCCCGACCACAGCACGCCGCGGACCATCGCCGTCCCTGCCCCGACGATCATCCCGGCCACCGACCTCGGGAGCGTCGAGGTAGCCAAGGAAGGCAATCTCTACCTGCTGACTGATCCGCGCGGCGACATCCGGCTGGACGGTCGTGGCCTGGGCCTGTACGAGCTCGACACTCGCATCCTGTCGACCTCGATCCTGCGTCTCAACGGCACGCAGCTGACGCTCCTCCGCGGGCCGTATCGCGACGACGGCGCCGACACGATCCAACTGACGAACCCGGAGCTGCGGCGCAACCCCGCGGACAAGCGGACCGCGGCCACCAGCCTCGCTCGTCGCGAATTGAGCCTGACCAGGACCCGCCGCATCGATGGCGTCCTGCGCGAGCGGGTGACGGTCGAGAGCTACTCGGCGGCGCCCGAGGTGCTCGAGATCGAGCTGGGGCTCGGGGTCGACATGGCCGACATCTTCGAGGTCCGCGGCTATCCCCGGGCCGCCCGGGGTACGCTCTGCCCGGTCGAGATCCACGATGACCGGATCGTCTTCGCGTACGACGGCCTCGATGGGCAGCGGCGGACGACGATCGTCACCGTCGAGCGAGCGCGGATCGAGCCTGTCGACGACCCCGATGCGTGGCCCGGTGCGAGCGTCATCGCGCGCTGGCGATCGCGTCTCAAGCCCGGGCGCAAGCTGGCCATCGAATGGACGGTCGCCAATTCGGCCGAGCCTGTCCGGGCGGGGGGTCCCGCGAGCCGATCCTCTGCGGCGGCGGGTCCGAACGCGATGACCGCGACCGGACCTGCCCGAAAACGCGCTGCGAAGCGCGGACCCGAGCAACCGTTCGTGGTCCCAACGGTCGATTCGGACCACGAGCTTCTCGATCGCACGATCATCCGCTCGATCGCCGACCTGGCGGCGTTGCGCAATGATGGACCGCTGGCAGGCGAGCACTACCTGGCCGCCGGAATCCCGTGGTTCGCGACTCTGTTCGGGCGGGACAGCATCATCGCCGCCCTCGAGACGGTCGCCTTCATCCCCTCATTGGCGCTGGCGACGCTTGAGGTTTTGGCCCGCCTCCAGGCGAAGACCGACGACCCCTGGCATGATGCCGAACCCGGCAAGATCCTCCACGAGATGCGGACCGGCGAGATGGCACGGGCCGGCGAGACGCCGCACGACGCCTACTACGGCAGCGTCGATTCGACACCACTGTGGCTGATCCTGCTCGGCGAGGCGCATGCCTGGACCGGCGATGACCGGATGCTCGAGCGTCTCTGGCCGAACGCCCTGGCGGCCCTCGCCTGGATCGACGACTCGGGCGACCTCGACGGTGACGGCTTCGTCGAGTACCGGCGCCGCTCGAAGCTCGGCCTGCTCAACCAGGGCTGGAAGGACTCTGGCGACGCGATCCGTAATACCGACGGGGTGCCGGCCGAGGGGCCGATCGCGCTGGCCGAGGTGCAGGGCTATGTCTATGCCGCGACGCGGGCGATGGCCCGGCTGGGCCGGCACCGCGGCGATATGGAGTTGGCGGCCCGGCTCGATACCGCCGCCGACGTCCTGCGCGACCGCTTCGACGAGGCCTTCTGGATGCCCGAGGCGCGGTTCTACGCGATGGCCCTCGATGGGGCGAAGCGCCAGGTGGGGAGTATCGGATCGAATGCGGGCCAGGCCCTCTGGACGGGGATCGTGCCGACCACACGTGCCGCGCGCGTCGCCGAACGGCTTCTCGAGGCCGACATGTTCTCCGG
>JANMBS010000193.1:0-3182 GCA_031360525.1 Thermomicrobiales bacterium | reverse complement strand
ACACAGCGCATCGTCTCCACGCTGCTCGAGGCACCCGTGCCGACCATCGTGTACGTCTCCCCCAGCGGCGCGCGGGCGGCCAGTGCGGGCACGTTCATCACTCTCGCCTCCAACCTCGCCTACATGGCGCCAGGCACCAATATCGGCGCGGCCTCGCCGGTGGGCTCGGGCGGCGAGGACATCACGGGCACGATCGGCGAGAAGGTGCGCAACGATGCGATCGCCAACATCAAGTCGATTGCCGAGACCCGAGGACGGGACGTCGCCTGGGCGATCTCCACGGTCGAAAAGGCGGTCTCGTCGTCGGCGGTTGACGCAGTCGCCATCGGTGCCGTCGACGGCATCGCGACCTCGCTCGAGGACGTCCGGCGGAAGGCCGACGGCCAGGTCGTCCACGTCGGTGCGGTACCGGTCACGGTCGACATCGCCGACGCCCCCTTCGTCGACCTGCCGATGAACCCGTTCCAGTCGATCATCCACCTGCTGTCCGACCCGAACATCGCGTTCATCCTGCTGACCATCGGCTTCTACGGGCTCATCTTCGAGCTCCAGAGCCCGAACTTCGTCACCGGCATCCTCGGCGCGATCGCGCTGATCCTCGCGTTCATCGGCTTCGGCAGCCTGCCGCTCAACGTCGCCGGCCTGCTGCTGATCGGCCTGGCCATCGTCCTGTTCGTGCTCGAGTTCACCGTGATCAGCCACGGATTGCTGTTCGTCGGCGGGCTGATCTGCTTCGTGCTGGGCGCGTTCACGCTGTACACGGCCCCGGGCTCCCCGACCGCTCCCGACGTGGCGGTGGCGGCGCCGCTCGTCATCTTCATGGCTGCCCTCACGACCGGATTCATGCTGCTGGTGCTCGTCACGATCGTCCGGACGCGGCGACGCGGCCTCGCCTTCGCGGGCGCCTACGGGGCGGGCGGCAGCACGACGGTGCCGACCGGCAGTGACGGGGTCGTCAAGCGCGCGCTGGCACCGCTCGGTGTCGTCTACGTGGTCGGCGAGGAATGGTCAGCGCGGTCAGCCACCGGTTCGGATATCCCGACCGGGGAACACGTCCGTGTCATCAGCCAGGAGGGGCTCACACTCATGGTCGAGCCACACATCGCCGGCCAGCCGGCGGAAGGATAGGAGCGCTCCATGGAACTCGTCGCGGTCGCGGTTGTGATCGTCTTCATCGGCATCGTGCTGCTGCTCCTGTTCTTCGCGGCGATCCGCATCGTCAACCAATACGAGCGGCTACTGATCTTCACCCTCGGCCGGACCAGCCCCAACGAGGTCAAGGGCCCGGGCTGGGTATTCGTCGTGCCGATCGCCCAGCGAGGCATCAGGGTCGATCTGCGCGAGCGGTTCATCGAGGTCCCCAGTCAAACCGGCATCACCAAGGACAACGCCCCGATCAGCATCGACTTCCTGATCTACTGGCGGATCGTCGACCCGTACAAGAGCGTGATCGAGGTCCAGGATTTCGAAGGTGCGCTCCAGAACATCGCGACCACGACGCTCCGGGCCGTGGTCGGCGACATCCTGCTCGACGACATGCTCTCCAAGCGCGAGCAGATCAACGAGGTGCTGCGGACCAAGCTCGATGAGGTCACCGAGCGCTGGGGCGGCAAGGTGACGACCGTCGAGATCCGCGAGATCACCCCGCCGCGCGACGTCCAGGATGCGATGAACCGCCAGCTGTCGGCCGAGCGGACCCGGCGTGCCGTCATCACCGAATCCGAGGGCGCTCGCCAGGCCGCGATCAACGTCGCCGAGGGCACCAAGCAGGCCGAGATCCTGCGCGCCGAAGGCGACCGACAGGCCGCCATCCTGCGCGCCGAGGGCTTCGCACTCGCCCTCGAGCGGATCTACTCGGCTGCATCACAGGTGGACCAGAAGACGATGGCGCTCCAATACCTGGAGGCGTTCAAAGCGCTCGGGGCAAGCCCGTCGACCAAGTACATCATCCCGCTCGAGATCACCCAGCTGGCGGATTCGTTCCGCGGCTACCTCGAAAGCGCGAACGAGCCGCCCGCCACGGGCTGAGACGCAGACCGGCCCGGCGGCCGGCGGCCGGCGGCTACGGCGCTGGAGTGGGCCCGGCGGGCACGTCACTCGGCGAGGATCCGGATGCCGGAGCCTCGGACGGCTGGCTGCTCGGCTCGGCGGACGGTTCTGCGGCGGCGGGCGCCACGCTCGGCAGCGTGATCGGCTCCCCGCTCGGCGGGGTTGTCGGCTCCTCGCTCGGCGGGGTTGTCGGCTCGGTGCTCGGTTCGGCGCTGGGCGGGCTGCTGGGCTCGTCGCTCGGCTGCTCGATCGGGATCGGTGCGGGCGTCGGTTCCGGCGCCGCCTGTTCACGCCACAGGTACTGGCGGAGGGTCAACCCGCTGGCCTGGACCGCCGCCGCTTCCAAGCGCCCCATATAGCGGTAATGCCACGGCTCGTAGGAATAGCACGTGACGCTTGCCTTGCCCCTCGGGTACGACATGATGAAGCCGAACTTCCAGGCGTTCTTCCGGAGCCAGGCACCTGCCTTGGTCGTGCCCCAGTCGGAGTAGTACCAGGGCGCCGATCCACCGTAGCTCCGGAAGTCGACCGTGGTCCCGAGCTGATGCTCGCTGTGCCCCGCCCGGGCACTCGACCGGGTAGCCACGCCATAGCCGGAGACGCCGGACCAGTAGGAGAAGGTCGATCGCTGGGTGGAATAGCTGCGGAAAGCCGATTGGACGGCGAGTCGCGCCCCGGCGGCTCGGGCGGCCTTGGTCATGGCCTTGAGATCGGCGATGACGAGCGCCCGGACGGCGTGGCCGCCATTCAGCCCGGCGTTCGCCGTCGATCGGAGGTCGCCTGGGGAGTAGCCGGTCTCCAGCCGGAAGGTGGTATCGACCACCGTGCGGTTCCAGTCCGCGTAGGAGCGCTGCGTTGTGAGCGTGTCGGCCAGGCGGCACGACGGGAGGGACGCTGCGCTGACCACTGTCGCCGCGATCCCGGTCGCAAGAGCGACGACGACCAGGAGGACGGAGAGGCCCAGCGACGTGGACCCGCCCAGCAGCGGGAGTCGAGGAGCGCGGGAGAGCCTGGTCGGGAGGGGCATGCGCCCCATCGTGTCATCGCGATCCCGTTCCGGGCCCCCCCTGAACGTACCGTCAGTCAATGGGCGTTGCGGGTCGAGGTAACGCCCCTAGCCCTCGGTGTGAGCG
>JANMBS010000136.1:0-2330 GCA_031360525.1 Thermomicrobiales bacterium | reverse complement strand
CCACGGTCCAGTTCGCGCAGGATCGCGTCGCGGACGAGTCCGGCCGATGCCTCGGCGACCCGGGTCTGGATCGGCAGCCGGTCCTCGGGCGGGGTCTCGATGACCGACAGGTCGCGGATCCCGGCGAGGGCCAGGTTGAGCGTCCGCGGGATCGGCGTCGCCGACAGGGTCAGGACATCATCTTCGCGCTTGAGCTGCTTGAGCCGTTCCTTGGCGGCCACCCCGAAGCGCTGTTCCTCGTCGACCACGACGAGGCCGAGATCCTTGAACCGGACGTCCTTCGAGAGCAGGCGATGAGTCCCGATGACGATGTCGACCGTGCCCTCCGCCAGGGCGTCGAGGGTCGCCGCCTGGGTCGAGGCCGGCACGAACCGCGACAGCAGCCGGACCTCGATCGGAAAGGCCGCGAAACGCTGCGAGAACGTAGCGTCGTGCTGGGCAGCGAGGACCGTGGTCGGGACGAGCACGGCGACCTGCTTCCCGTCCTGGACCGCCTTGAACGCGGCCCGCAGCGCGACCTCGGTCTTGCCATAGCCGACGTCGCCGACGACCAGCCGATCCATCGGACGCGTGAGCTCCATGTCGGCCTTGACCTCGGCGGAGGCCCGCAGCTGGTCGATGGTCTCCTCGTAGGGGAACGACGCCTCCATCTCGGCCTGCCACGGCGTGTCGGGACCGAAGGCGTGGCCCTGGCTGCCGGCACGCGAGGCATACAGCGCGAGGAGCTCCTCGGCGAGGGCGTCGACCGCCTTGCGGACACGCTGCTTGGCGCGCAGCCACTCGGTGCCGCCGAGCTTGGAGAGTGTCGGGCGCTCGCCGCCCGAATAGCGGGTCACGCGGCCGATCTGCTCGACCGGGACGAAGATCCGGTCACCCCCGGCGAACGACAGCTCGAGGTAGTCGCGATCCTCGCCGGCCCCACCGCGCCGCAGCATCTGCTCGTAGCGGGCAACGCCATGGTCGATGTGGACCACCAGGTCGCCCGGTGAGAGGCGCTCGAGGATGTCGCGCGGCACGACCCGCCGGAGCGCCTTCGGCCGTCGGATGCGGACCGTGCCGAACAACTCGCGGTCGGTCACGAATGCGAGACCGTCCGGGCCGCCGATGAACCCACCGTTGAGGCTGCGCTCGATGAGGGCGATGGCGCCTGGAGGCGGTGCCTCTCCGACGCGCCCGACGATCGCGATCGGGTGCCCCGCCTCGCCGAGGACATCGGCCAGGCGGGGCGCCTGGTCGGAGGCGAGGACGATGCGCCTGTCGTCGGCCCGCCACGTCTCGACGGCCTCGACAAGTCGCCCGGCACGACCGGGTGGCAGGACGGGTTCCCGCCAGCCGAACGGATCGCCCGACGACAGCGCGCCACGAGCCATAGCGGCGTCCGCGGGCGGGACCGATTCCCACGTCAGCTCGAGCGTCCGCGACGTGACCAGGCGACCCTTCCAGTCGCGCGGCGGCAGATACGTCACCGGCCAGTCCTTCGGCAGGTCACCGGCCTCGACAAGCTCCGCGCGGCGCTCGTCCGCCTGGCGCCACAGGAAGGCGGCTGCCTCGGCGATATCGCCGGGTTCGTCGAGCACGAGCAGGGTGCCCGGACCGATATGGTCGAGGCCGGTCGCCGGGGCGAGATGGGCGGCCCAGACCTCGGCCGCGTCCCCCATCGCCATCGCCCGGCTCGCCTCGCCGCTCGCCGCACCCTGCAACGGTTCGGTATCGAAGCGAGCGAGGTCCGCCGCGAGACGCTCCGGGAGTCGTGCCGCGGCCCTGCCGAGGCGGTCGCGGATCCCGGCAGCACCGCCTGTCGGGAGGAGGAACTCGGAGGCGGGCAGGAGGATGGCGCGGTCGATCGTCGACGTCGTCCGCTGGTCGGTCGGGTCGAACGAGCGCAGAGAGTCGATCTCATCGCCGAAGAATTCGATCCGGATCGGGAGCGGCATCGACGGCGGGAAGACGTCCACGATCCCTCCGCGGCGCGCCGATTCACCTCGGCCCGCGACTTCGCTGACAGGCACATATCCGAGGTCGAACAGCTCGCGCAGGAGCGCGTCCTGGTGGAGCCGCGATCCAACTCGAAGCTCGCGTGGAGCACGTGGCAGGTCGGCCGGGTCGATCGTGTGCTGGAGGAGCGACTGGACGCCCGCCACGAGGATGCGCGCCCGTCCGCTCTGCCACGCGGCCAGCGCAGCGACCCGGGCGGCCGTCTCGTCGGCGATCAGTTCGCTGCGTTCGTACGCCAGCGCCGTCCGTGGCTCGAGGACGGCGACGGCCTCGGGGTCGCCCAGCCAGGCGCCCAGTTCCTCGACGACCCGGTCGGCGATCTCCGCGTCGCGGGC
>JANMBS010000116.1:0-2049 GCA_031360525.1 Thermomicrobiales bacterium | reverse complement strand
CGCTCGGGTCGGTCAGCATGGCCCGCACCGACTACGTGACGGCCAACGTCACGTTTGGCGCCACGGGCACGGCCTCGACGATGGTCATGAGCGGCTCGAACGTGACGATCACGCTCGGCACCGTGAGCAACGGCGCGCTGGTCACGACCGCGGCCGGCAAGGCCGCGATGGCCTGGACGCCGTCCGCGACCGTGCTCGACCTCGCCGGCAACGCGTGCACGATCACCGTCACGAACGAGACGGGCACCGACATAGACTTCTAGTCCCGACGCAGGTCCAGTTTCTGGATTTCACGGCCCTCGCCATCGATGAGCCGCCAGCGTGCGCCCAGCTCGTCGTCGCGGCCCGCCAACATCACGTTGACCGCATCCGCGGCAGATTTGGCCCTCGCGAGACGTCGCTCCAGCGCGACACGCGCGACCGCCGGCTGTCCGTCGGCGATCTCCGCCCGGGCGACGTCCTGTGCGTCGTTCACCGCAGCCGACTCGAGCCGCTTCACGAGGGCGCGCACGCGCCGGCGGTCGGCCGCGCTGAGCGCCTGGAGCCACTTCGGTTCGGGGGGCGGCTCGGGCTTCTTCGGCTTCGGCTCTTCGCGTTTCTTGCTCGCCGTGAGTCGCTCCGCGAGGGGCGAACGCGCGGGCCCGGCGCCGCGGCTCTGCAGGACAGCCTCGCGAGCGGCCGTCAGGGTAGGGAAGGGGCCGCGGACGAGGGGCAGGCCAAGCTCATCGGTCTGCTCGTTGTCGACGACGACCCACGTCCCGGATTGCGGCTCGATCGCGTCGCGGCCGTCTTTCGACTCCCCTCGCTGAGCGCCTGGAGCCCGTGGGGGTCGGAAACCCTGATTCGCGATCGGACCGCCCCGGTACGATTCGGCCGATGCTGTCTCTCCTCTACCTCGTCGTCCGCGCCATCGTCCGTCTCCTCGTCAGCGCTGGACTGCCTGGTCGCGCCGATGGATCCAAGGACCTCGAGACCCTCGTTCTCCGCCATCAGCTCCGGGTGCTGCAGCGGACGTCGGGCCCACTCAAGCTCCGGGCCATCGACCGGGTCCTCCTCGCGGCAGCGAGTCGGGTCATCCCGCGTGACCGCTGGGTCGCCTTCCTCGTCACCCCTGCGACCATCCTCCGTTGGCATCGCGAGCTCGTGAGGAGGAAGTGGACCTACCGCAGGACCGGTCGCCCCGGCCGGCCACCGATCGATGCCGCGATCCGCGAGCTCATCCTCCGTCTCGCCCGGGAGAACCCCCGATGGGGTTGCGTGCGGATTGAAGGCGAGCTTCGCAAGCTCGGGATCCGCCTGGCAGCGACGACGATCCGGACCCTGCTCCGGACGGCGCGGCTCGGTCCTGCCCCGCGGCGCAGCGGCCCAACCTGGACCGAGTTCCTGCGGACTCAAGCGCAGGGCATCATCGCCTGCGACTTCTTCACCGTCGAGACCGCCTGGCTCCGGACGCTCTATGTCCTCGTGTTCATCGCGCTCGGCAGCCGGCGGATCCACCTGAGCCCGTCCACCGCGCACCCCGACTCGGCCCGGGTCACCCAGCAGGCCCGGAACCTCGCGCTGGACCTCGACGATCGGGCGAGCGCCGTCCGCTTCCTCATCCGCGACCGGGACACGAACTTCAGCGGCCCATTCGACGAGGTCGTCCGCTCGGAAGGGGCCCGGCTGATCGTGACGCCCTTCCAGGCACCGAACGCCAATGCCCACGCCGCGCGTGATCGAGACGATCAGGGCCGAGTGCCTCGACTGGACCCTCATCCTCGACCGGCGGCATCTCGATCGAACGCTCCGGACCTATGCCGAGCACTACAATCGCAGGCGACCCCATCGCGCTCTCGGCCTCGCTCCACCGCTCGCAGAGGCCGGGGAGCCGATCCAGGTCGGCCCGCAAGATGTTCGCCGGCGGGATCTGCTCGGTGGGCTCATCCACGAGTACCACGGCCTCGCCGCATGATCGAATCCGGGTTTCCGACCCCCACGGGCTGGCAGGACCAAGGGCACCAAGATCAGTTACTTCCTGATACCCGTCGAGGGCCGCAAGACGAGACT
>JANMBS010000115.1:0-8718 GCA_031360525.1 Thermomicrobiales bacterium | reverse complement strand
CGGCGAAACGCTCGATCTGGACGTCGCCCTCGGACGCCACGGCGATGACCCGGGCGTCGCGTGCCCGGCCCTCCATGACGTTGCTGATGAGCTTGTCGTACACCTTCGAGCGCGTCGCGATGGCGACCAGCGGGCAGTCGGCGTCGAGGAGCGAGATCGGTCCGTGCTTGAGCTCCCCGGCGGCGTAGCCCTCGGCATGGACGTAGCTGACCTCCTTGAGCTTGAGCGCACCTTCGAGTGCGACCGGATAGGTCGCGCCCCGGCCGACGAACATGAATCCGCGCGAGTTCACGTAGCGACGGGCGAGGTCCGGCGTCGTGATGGCAGCCGAGGCGAGCGCCCGGCCGGCTGCGGCCGGCAGGGCCCGCAGCGCCGCCCCAAGCGCGAGCTCCTCGGCCTCGGGGAGCGTGCCGCGGATCTTGGCGATGGCGGCGGCCAGGATGACGAGCGTCGTGACCTGGGTGACGAACGTCTTGGAGGCGGCGACGGCGATCTCCGGCCCGGCCTGCAGGAAGAGGACCGCATCAGCCTCACGGGTGATCGCCGAGCCGACAGTGTTGGTGACGGCGATGACCGGGCAACCGCGCTCGCGAGCGAGTCGTGTCGGAGCGATGGTGTCGGCGGTCTCGCCCGACTGGGTGACCGCGATGACCAGGGTCGTCTCGTCGAGCGGCGGCGGCCCGTAGCGGAACTCGGAGCCGATGTTGGCCCGGGCCGGGAGCCCCGTCCAGTCCTGGATGGCAGCGGCGCCGATGAGCGACGCGTAGTGCGCGCTGCCACAGGCGATCAGCTCGACCCGGGTGACCGCCCGCAGCATCTCCTCGAGACCGGCCAGTTCCTCGACGTTGATCCGGTCACCGCGGTCGACGCGGCCGGCGATCGACTGGCTGAGCGATTCTGGCTGCTCGTGGATCTCCTTGAGCATGAAATGCTCGTAGCCGCCCTTCTCGGCCGCCTCGGGCGACCAGTCGATGGTCGTCACGGGGCGCTCCAGCGCTGCCCCGGCGACATCGGTGATCGTCACGCCCCATGGCCGGATGTCGGCGACGTCGCCGTCCTCGAGGAAGACGATCTGGTCGGTGTGGGCGAGGATCGCCGCAACGTCCGAGGCGAGGAAGCTCTCCCCGTCACCCAGACCGACGACGAGCGGCACGTCCTTGCGGGCTCCGATCAGGCGGTCGCCCTCGCCGATATGCATGACGACGATGGCGTATGCCCCTTCGAGCAGGCGCAGCGCGTGCCGGACGGCGTCGGCGAGATCGCCTTGGTAGGCCTCCTCGACGAGGTGGGCGATGGCCTCCGTATCGGTCTCCGACGTCAGCGTGTGGCCGCGTGCCTCCAGCCCGTCGCGCAGCTCGCGGAAGTTCTCGATGATGCCGTTGTGGATGACCGTGATCTCACCCGTGCAGTCGCGATGCGGGTGCGCGTTGAGGTCGTTCGGCCGGCCGTGTGTCGCCCAGCGCGTGTGGGCGAGGCCGATGGCGGCGTGCGGTGTCCGGTCGGCGATGGCGGTCTGGAGATTGACGAGCTTGCCGGCCCGCTTCTCGACGAACAGGTCGCCGGCGTCATCGACGAGGGCGATGCCGGCCGAGTCGTAGCCACGGTACTCGAGGCGTTTGAGCCCTTCGATGAGGATGGGGCCCGCCTCCCGGGGACCGGTGTAACCGACGATGCCGCACATTCGGGTCTGCCTCTCGCTCGTGCCCGTCGGCGCTGCGACGGGTCGTGGTGACGTCCCGCGGTGGGCACCGAGCCTAGTTTAGTCGCTCTCCGGCGAGCGCCGCGAGCGAGTCGGCCAGTTCAAGGACCAGCGCCTCGTCCGGTCCCTCGACCATCACCCGCAGGGCAGGCTCCGTGCCGGATGGCCGAACCAACACGCGACCCGCGGTCCCGAGACGGGCGCTCGCGGCCGCGATCGCGCGCTGGAGGGTCAGGTCGCCCTCCCACTGGTCCTTGTGGCGCGCCGTCACCGCGCGCTGTTGTTGGGGGAGCATCGGGATCTCGGCGGCCAGCTCGGCCAGGCTTGCGGAGCGGGCGGCCATCACCCGCAGGACCTCGAGCGCGGTCACGATCCCGTCGCCCGAGGTGGTGTGCTCGAGGATGATGACGTGGCCGCTCTTCTCGCCGCCGAGGACGGCGCCCGACACTTGCATCCCCTCGAGGATGTACTTGTCGCCGACCGGCGTCCGGACGACCTGTCCGCCGGCCGTCTCGACCGCCGCCTGGAGCCCGCCGTTCGAGAGGACGGAGACCACCAGTCCCCCGCCAGGCAGGTCGTGGCGGCTCAACCGGTCGAGGGCCAGGATCCCGAGCACCTGGTCGCCGTCGACGACGGTCCCCGCGGCGTCGACGGCGATCAGCCGATCGGCGTCGCCGTCGAGCGCGAACCCGGCGTCGGCACGAGCCGCCACGACGGCCTCGGCGAGTGACGCCGGCGCGGTCGCCCCCGAACCGACGTTGATGTTGATCCCGTCGGGATCGGCGTGGATGACATCGACCCGTGCCCCCGTCGCCTCGAGGATGGCCCGCCCGACTGCCGAGCCAGATCCGTTCGCGGCGTCGAGGACCAGGCGCAGGCCGCCGGCGTCGATGGTCGACGCCAGCTCGAGACGGTGGGTCCGGTACTCGTCGAGGCGGCCGCGAGCGTCGATCATCCGGCCGAGCTCCTCATTCGGGGCTCCGGGCAGCTCTTCGGTCCGCCAGATCAGCCGTTCCAGCTCGTCCTCGACCGAATCGTCGAGCTTGAGCCCGTCGCCATCGAGGACCTTGAGGCCGTTGTCGAGCGCCGGGTTGTGCGAGGCCGAGACCATGATCCCGGCCGCGAACGGACCCTCCCCCGCCATGAACGCAAGGGCCGGCGTCGGGACGACGCCGACGATGTGGGCATCGACGCCCATGCTGGTCGCCCCGGCCGCGATGGCCGCCACGAACATATCGCCCGAACGACGCGTGTCCTGCCCGACGACGATCGCGCCGCCGCGGCCGACGAGTCGATGCGCGACGGCACGGCCCAAAGCGTACGCCAGGGTCGGCTTCAGATCGACATTGGCGACACCGCGGATCCCGTCGGTGCCGAACAGGCGAGCCACCCCGCGTCAGCCTCCCGGCTGGGATGACGCGGACGGCGCGGTGACCGCGGTCGTGCCGATGGTCACGATGACCGTCGGCGGGCTGGCCGCGACGAGCGTGGTCCCGACCGGCAGGTTGGCCGTGACCGCCACCTCATGGGTCCCGGTCTTGCGACCGGCCACGTCGAGGTCCATAACCAGGGCCGCCCCGGAGAGGCGATCGAGCTCGGCCGTCGAGCCGCCGATCGTGACGAGGACCTGGTCGACCGACAACTTGTAGGACAGGGTGTTGCTGGCCCCGACCAGTCGAAGCCCTGCGTTGAATGTCCGCGTCCCGGTCACCGGCCGGATCTTGATCGAGATCCTGATCGGTCCCTCGTCGACCGCGACCACACCGGGCGGCGGGGCGAGTCCGACCGCGATGGTCACGTCGTCGGACACGCCGGTGATCGTGGCCGGTTCCGTATCCACGGCGGCCAGCCCCTCGAGGTCGTTTGCGTCGCCGGCCACGAGCGCGACCTGGGGGTTGACCGTCACCGCTTCGATCTCGAACCCGGCCGCGGGCGTGCCAGTGACGATCGGGTTGATCGGGAGCGACCGGGTCTTGCTGTCCGCGGACACCGCGATCGTGACCCGAGCCGTGGCCGGAGTGACCTCGACCGGGATCAGCGCGTTGCCCAGCTTGTCGACCGGGACCAGTCGCACGTCCTCGTCGACGTCGATCCCGCCCGCCTGGATGACGACGTCAGCTCGGACGGAATCGACCTGCGACACCAGGGACGCCGCTCCGGAGACGGTCACCGTCGACGGATCGGACTTGACCTGGCCGACGGTCAGCTTGTCCGGGACCGGGCCGTGGACGACCTTGACCGGGACGTCGACGCGCGAGACGAGAGCATCGAGCTCGATCGTGGCGAATTGGGGTGTGAATCCCAGCACGGTGACGCGCGAGTCCGGACTGGTCACGTTGATCGGGACCTGGAAGACGCCGACCCTGCCGTCGTAGTCGGCCAGGTCGATCGTGGCCAGGAACGAGCTGGCCGCCACGAGAACATGGCTCGGTGCGAAGAAGCGGATCTGCTCGACCGGCTGCGGCGTCGATGGCAGCTTGACCGTGTCCGCGGGTTCATTGACATAGTGGACCGGGATCTGGCCCGGGTAGAGCTGGGTGTTCTGCGACAGGGCCAGCCCGCCGTACATCAGGCTCGCGAGGCCGACCGCCGCCACCTTGAGTGGCCAATTGTTGACGAGGCGCCGGAGGATCCGCCTCACCGGCGACCCCTGGTGGCCATCGGCGCGACGGCGGCATCGTCGCCCGCCGCGGGCGGCGAGGTACTGGTCTTGGCCGGCGCACGGCCCTTGGCCGGCGGGACCTTCTCAGCCGATGTCGGGATGGCCAAGGGCCCCACCTGGGCCGAGGGTGTCGCGGTCGCGGATGTGGGTTGCGGCACGACCGCGGTCACGAGGGGCGATGTGGGTGCGATCGCGGTCCCCTGGGCCTGACGCGGTCGTGGTGGCCGCCCGACGAATCGACCCAGTTCACGCAGACGCGGCGATCGCCCTTCGCGGCTGCGCCGCTGGTTCGCGTGCCGCCAGCCGAAGGGGTCGACCCGGCCACCGGCCGGATCCAGCATGCCCTGGATGGCACGAGCCAGTCCTGCCTCGGTCAGGTTGCGCACGATGCGGGCGCGCTCGACCAGGCTGATCTGGCCATTCTCCTCGGACACGACCACGACGATCGCGTCGGTCTGCTCGGTGATGCCGAGCGCAGCCCGATGGCGCGTCCCGAAACGCTCGGTCTGGATCGATGTCTCGGCCAGCGGCAGGAGCGTCCCCGCCGCCACGACCCGGTCGTCGCGGATGATGACCGCCCCATCGTGGAGCGGCGACTTCGGAGTGAAGATGGTGCGCAGCAGGTCGGCCGAGACGTCGCCATGGATCATCACGCCGGTCTCGGCCACCTCTTCGAGGCCCGTTTCACGCTGGAGCACGATCAGGGCACCCTGGCCATCGGCCGACAATTCGGCGGCGGCCCGCGCGACCTCGTTCGAGACGTGGACGGCCGCGCGCGACTCGGCGGGCGAGAGCAGCCAGCCAAACGACCCGACCCGCCCGATCCGCTCGAGCGCGCGGCGCAGCTCTGGCTGGAAGATGACGACCAGAGCGAACAGGCCGACGACAGCGCCAGCCTGGAGGATCTGGGTCAGGAGGCGGAGGTCCAGCGCGACCGCGAGGGCATAGACCAGGAACAGGACGCTGACGCCGATCACCAGGCGGACCGCGCGCGTCCCTCGGATGAGCTTGACCAGCCAGTAGATCAGAAGCGCGGTGATCCCGATGTCGACGATCGTGTTCAGGTGAACCTGGTCGAGGATCGACGAGAGGAGGGGCGGCATCGTTCCCGAGTGTAGCATCGCTCCCCTTCCCTCCCGGGAGCGTGGCGGCCTCCCTGCCGCTCAGGAGCGCCTCAGGCGCAGACAGCAGCCAGGCGCGGGTCGTCCGGGAAGTGGGCGGCGGCGAGGGAGCAGAGCCGGGCCCGGGTCGCGCCGTCGCCGGTGAGTCTGGACAGCCGCCCCAGCAGGGCCAGTTTGTCCGCCGCAGGTCCGAGCCAGCCGCGATCGAGATAGAGCTCGGCAAGCAGCAAGTGGATGTCCGGATCCGACGGGAGGATCGCGAGCGCCTGGTAACAGGCATCCATCGCGGCGTGGAACTGGCCCACCTCGCGGTGTCCGATGGCCGCGATGAGCGCGCGCCGGCGGGCCTCGTCGAGGTCGCCCGCCTCGAGTGATTCCTCGAGCGCGAGGGTCAGTAGGCTCGGATCGGGCCGGCGCGCCGCGCCGCTGCCCGCTCCGGCGGACGTGGCGTCCGCCTCGTCGCCGGCGGCGCTGCGGGCCTCTGGCCTGACGCCCGGCCCCGACTCCAGGATCCCTAGCGCGCGTTCCATGGCATCGGCGGCCGCCGCATCGTCCGGGGCCGCGCTCCGCAAGCGCACAACGAGGCTCTCGATCTGGCGGCGCCGACCGCGGGACTCCGCCAGCTCGAGCGCCTGGCGCGCGACGTCGCAGGCGTCGGCCAGGCGCCCGTCGCGCTCGAGGATGGCGGCTAGCCGGTCGAGTGTCTCGGCAGCCTCGGCGCGCCGTCCGAGAGCGAACAGCACATCGGCGCGGCCATGCATCGCACCCTCGTCCGTCGGCGCCCGATCGAGCGCCTTCCCGTATGCGGCAAGCGACTCCTCGGTTCGGCCCAGGCGCGACAGCACGCCGCCGAGACCGACATACGGCAGCGCCCGGTCCGGGGCGATCCTGGCCGCATCGCGATACGCGGCCGCCGCCGCGTCGAGCCGTCCACGGAGGGCGGCCGTGTGCCCCCGTCGCAGCGCTTCCTTGTATCGGTCGTACAGGAGCTCGCTCACGCCGCCTCCGTCCCGCCGAGGACCTCGGTCAGGAGTGCCTTCTGGACGTGCAGCCGATTCTCCGACTGGTCCCAGATGAGACTACGCGGTCCATCCATGACCGACGACGTGATCTCCTCGCCGCGGTGCGCCGGCAGGCAGTGCATCGCGACGGCATCGGGGCCGGCGGCGTCGAGCAGCGCGTCGTCGACGCGGTAGGCAGCGAACGCGTCGCGACGCTCTTCGGTCTCGGCCTCCTGGCCCATGGAGGTCCAGGCGTCGGTGTAGACGACCGCCGCACCACGGACAGCCTCGACGGGGTCGTGCCCGAAGGTGAGCCGCGCCCCAGACGCCTGGGCCAAGTCCTGGGCGCGGGACACGATGCGTTCGTTCGGGGTGTAGCCAGGTGGATGGGCGAGGCGCACCTCCATCCCGAGGGCTGCACCGAGCAGGGCGAGCGAGTGGTAGACGTTGTTGCCGTCCCCGACGAAGGCGACCACCAGCCCGTCGAGGCGCCCGAACCGCTCCTGCATCGTGAAGACGTCGGCGAGTGCCTGGCAGGGATGCTCACGGAGCGTCAGGCCATTGATGACCGGGATCTCGGCCTGTGTGGCGAGCTCCTGCGCGACCTCATGCGGGCCTGTCCTGACGACGATGCCGTCGACGAACCGCTCGAGGTTGCGCGCCACGTCCCTGACGCTCTCCCGCGCCCCGAGCACGACGTCGTGAGTGAGATAGATCGCATGACCACCGAGCTGCACCATCCCGGCCTCGAACGTCACCCTGGTGCGCAGGCTCGGCTTCTGGAACAGCATGGCCAACGTCCGCCCCACCAGCGGTGGCCGCGCATGCCGCCTGTCAGCCCGGAACTCGGCTTTCAACGCGGACGCAGTCGCGAACACGACCGCCACCTCAGCCGCCGACAAGTCAGCGACGCTGAGGATGTCACGCCCACGGAGAGAAAGGGCTCCCGTCACCGAGACCTCGCGGGGTTGAACTGCCTCGCGCCGCGCCGGATCAGCGCTTGGTGTACTGAGGTGCCTTGCGCGCGCGCTTCAAACCGTACTTCTTGCGTTCCTTCATCCGGGGATCGCGGGTCAGCAACCCGGCCTGCCGTAGTGGAAGCCGGTACCCCTCCGGATCGAGCTCGAGCAACGCGCGAGCGATCCCGTGGCGGATGGCGCCGGCCTGGCCGGTGACGCCGCCGCCCTCGACCTTGATCATCACGTTGAAGCGGCCCTCGGTACCGGTCACCCGGAACGGCATGCGGACGTCGGTCTCGTTGACGGCGTTGCCGAAGTGCTCGTCGAGTGAACGGCCGTTGACCACGATCTCGCCCTCACCCGGCAGGAGCCGGACGCGGGCGATGGCCGTCTTGCGACGACCGGTGCCGGAGTAGAAAGCGGGGATCGACATGGGTGATGGGCTCCTGGTCAGGCGAGCGGCTCAGGCTGCTGAGCCTGATGCGGATGGTCGGACCCCGGGTAGACCTTCAGCTTGCGCAGCTGTTGGGTCCCGAGCCGATTGTGCGGCAGCATCCCCTTGACGGCCCGCCGGATGACCTCCTCGGGCCGCCGCGCGAGCAGCTGGCCGAGGGTCTCCTGCTTGAAGCCTCCGGGATAGCCGCTGTGACGGCTGTAGAGCTTGCTCTCGAGCTTGTCGCTGGTGACCGCGATGCGCCCGGCATTGAGGACGATCACGTGATCGCCCGAGTCGAGGCTGGGCTGGTAGGTCGGCTTGTGCTTGCCCTCGAGGACGTGCGCGATTCGCGAGGCGAGGCGGCCCAGCGTCTCGTCCGTCGCGTCAACGACGTACCAGCGCCGTTCGATCTCGCTCTCTCGGACCGAATAGGTCTTCGCGTTCATCGTTCCTCGTGTTCTCCGTTCTGTTTGCCTTGCGTTCGCCCGAGGGCGACGCGCCTGAGGCACAACCCCATCGCTGGGGCTGCCGCCCCGTCGAGGGCCGGTCCCGGACCGGCGAGTGCCGCCCGGACCGCTGTCTCATCCATCTTGCCGAGACCGACCTGCAGGAGGACGGCCACCATCCGGCGGACCATCCCGCGCAGGAAGGCGTCGGCCCGGACGTCGATCGTCACCAGCCGGCCTTCCCGCCTGACCCGGACCGCGTGAACGGTCCGGAACGGCGATCGGTCCGCCGCCCCGAAGGCGCTGAAGTCGTGTCGGCCGATGAAGACCGATCCGGCTCGCGACATCGCGGCGGTATCGAGCGGGGCCCGCAACCCGAGCGCTGTGCGCTCGC
>JANMBS010000020.1:0-7680 GCA_031360525.1 Thermomicrobiales bacterium | reverse complement strand
CGCGCGCCGCGACCGTCAACGACGTCGCGGGTGCGGGGCAGCGGTGACTGACGAATCCAAGGCGTCCCCAGCATGCTCGGTGACCACGTGGCCCCTGCTCTTCGGGTCGTTCCGTCGAGTGCGGGTCGGTCCAACCCATCGCCGTCGTTGACGGTCGCGGCGCGCGACGGGTAGATTGTCGACAATCCTACGCGATACGTCGAGACGCAAATTCAGCGGGAGGGTGCATGGTCGCCGCGTCGCTCAGCCTTCGCGGCCTCACCCGCCTGTACGGACCCGTGCGCGCCGTCGACGGCCTCGACCTCGAGGTCCCCGAAGGCGCGTTCGTGACCCTGCTCGGCCCGTCCGGCTGCGGCAAGAGCACGACCCTGAACCTCATCGCCGGCCTCGATGAGCCCACGGCCGGGACGATCCTGCTGGGGGATCGGGACGTGACCCGGGTGCCGCCCAATGAACGGCGGATGGCGATGGTCTTCCAGAACTATGCGCTCTATCCGAGCATGACCGTGTTCGAGAACATCGGTTTCTCGCTCAAGCTGCGCCGGCGACCGGCCACGGAGATCAGCGAACGCGTGACGGCCGTCGCCGAGATGCTCGACATCGGCCACCTGCTCCATCGCAAGCCGGCCGAGCTGTCCGGCGGCCAGCAGCAGCGCGTGGCCCTCGGACGGGCGCTGATCAAGCAACCGCTGGTCTTCCTCCTCGATGAGCCGTTCAGCAATCTTGACGCATCGCTTCGGGCCCGCATGCGGACGGAGGTCAAGCACCTCCATCTTGCGCTGGGGACGACCAGCGTCTTCGTGACCCACGACCAGGAAGAGGCGATGACCCTGTCGGACCTGATCTGCGTGATGCGCGACGGGAAGATCGTCCAGTCCGGCTCCCAGTCCGAGGTCTACACCAGGCCACGGAGCCTGTACGTGGCCCAGTTCGTCGGCAAACCGAGGATGAGCCTCGTCAACGGCTCGCTCGAACATGGTGCCGATGGCGTGGCGTTCGTCGGTCAGGGCCTTCGGATCGACCTCGGCCCGGCCGCCGGGATCGGGCTGTCGGACGGTTCGGGACCAGCGGCGGTCCTCGGCGTGCGAGCCGAGGACGTGATCGTGTCGACGGACACGTCGACCATCGCGAACCCCGGCTTCGCCGCGGCGGTCGGACTCACGGAGCCGATCGGTTCCGATACCTTCGTCGAGCTCGAGGCCGGTGAGGCATCGATCGTCGCGCGGGTCGATCCAGAGTTGTCGCTCGCGCTGGGCCAGCCGGTGTCGGCCCGGCTCCGGAGATCCGGGATCCACCTCTTCCAGATGGAAAGCGGCGAGCGGATCAACTGACCGGCCGCGAGCCCGCCGATCAGTCCAGCCGCCACACGTAGCTCGACGGCCTGACCCCGATGACGACCGGGTCGCCGGACGAGCGCATCTCGGTCCACGACCGATCGGCCTCCTCGTCGGTCATGTACTTCCGGAGGATCGTCGACATCTCGGCCTCGACGGCGTCGCCGGACACGATCCAGGCCGTGCCTCGCATGGCGACCCACCCGCTGGATGTGTCGTCTGCGACGAGCACGCTCACCCGCGGGTCCACGTCGATGCGTGCCACACGAGCGGCGAACAGCTCCGACGGCAGGCGCACGATCGTCCCGTCCCAGTGGAAGCTCGATGAGGTGAGGTGCGGGGCACCCGCCGGATCGTTGGTTCCGAGGACTGCGCTCGTCGCGCGTGTGAGGATCGCCTCTTGCAGCGGCGAGAGCGCGACGGCCACGGCAGGCTCCGCGAGCGACGCGGGTGCCGCCGCAGGGCCGCTCGACTGGGCGGCCGGGGTCGTAGCGAATACGGTCGAACCCGATGCGATCGGCGGCTGCGGTTGCTCGCTTCGTGGATCCAGATCGCGCATCGCAGCGTCACCGGCCGCGAAGAGCGAGCGGCGAACGACTGACGACAGGCCTGCCAGGCGAGCCGACGTCACGACGGCCTCGCCGGTGAGTTGGCGAAGGAAGTCCCGCCGCTGGACGACCTGGGCCGGCTCGAGCGTCGCGTCGGGCACGGCGTCTTCGACCTGGTCGGGCGTCGATGTTTGCTCCGCTGGATCG
The DNA here is from genome assembly GCA_031360525.1 of Thermomicrobiales bacterium. Classification (GTDB taxonomy): domain Bacteria; phylum Chloroflexota; class Limnocylindria; order Limnocylindrales; family CSP1-4; genus SPCO01. The sequence goes on along the minus strand of JANMBS010000020.1, from coordinate 5,591 downwards.
TCGGGTCGGCGGTCGCTCACGTGGCACGCAACCTAGCGGGCGAACCAGCGACACGCAAAGCGCTCGGGACGATCCGCCCAGGTCCGAGTGTACGGCTCGAGGCTGCGCACGACGGCATGACCGTCTGTCCGCAGGAAGACCCACGCGACGTCCCAACCGCCCGACCCGTAGCGCAACGGGTTCGACGGGGCGACCCGGACGAGTGGGTGGGTCAGCGCCGCATAGACCCGCGGCCCGGTGTGCAGGAACCCGGACCCGACGGGCGTGAAGACCTCGTGCGTCGGTGGCACCTCCGGGCCGCCGGATCGATGCAGGTCCACCGCGAGGCCCCGGATGCCGACCTTGATCTCGCGGCCGGCGATCTGGACGGCCTCCAGTGCCTCGAACGAGCCGGCCGTCACCGTCCCGTCCGCCTCGTGCGCGAGGATCTCCTCCCAGTCGTCGCGAACGAAGTACCGGTACGTCTCCATGTCGTACACGAAGTTGCGCGATGGCCCGCTGGTTGCGACATCGAAGAACTCCTGGGGGCCCATCTTCGGCATGTCGGCCGGCGGCGGTTCGACGATCCGCTGCCCGGGCGCCGGTGCCCCATCGACGCCCCCGAAGACGAGGCCGGCCAGGGCCTGGTCGCCATCGGAGGTGTACATGAAGAACGACATCCGCGGCTCGGTGCCGTTGAACCCGAACGGCGGCTCGAGCGGCTGCCGCTGGGTGGTGATCCCGCCGACGTGCTCGTCGCCGACGAGGATCGTCTCGCGGAAGTCGATGACCTCGCGGATCACCCCGTCCTGCGCCGGATCGCCGTTGCCGCCGGGCACGATGTGCTCCTCGAACAGGAACTCGGTGTAGACGCGCAGATCGGCAGCGCGCCCGATCGCGGCCGCCAATGCGGTCTTCGACCCGGCTCGGACGGTCCGATCCGGGGCCAACTCGAGCGCCATCGACCAGCCCGCCTGCGCGACCATGTCAGGCGGGCACCGCTGCGCCGAGGCGGGGGAGTCCGGCCCGGTCGAAGAGCTCGTTCAACTCGGCCATCAGGGCCGGCGTCGGGCGCACTGCCGGCGGACGCGGCGGGCCTACCTGGAACCCGGCAAGCTCCATCGCCGCCTTGATGAACGGGCCCTCGCCTCCACTGATCGCCGCGACCCGACTTGCCCAATCGCTCCACTCCCACTTGAACCGCGCGAGGATGCCCGGGACGGCTTCGTAGTCGTGCGCTTCGAGCGCCCGCCAGATCGACAATGGGTACTCGGGCCAGAAGTTGCTCAGATGGGTGACGAAGCCATTCGCGCCGAGGAGCCGGCCCCAGACGTGCAGACCCTGGTTGTCGATGACGACGAGCTTGTCGGCGATGGCGGCCAGCCCCTCGGTGAACCGGTCGTGGGTCGGCGCCGACCATTTGACCGCCTCGACATGCGGCAATCCGGCCAGCCGCAGCAGGAGCGCCCCGTCGATGTCGAGGCCACTCTCCCACCACGTGCTGTAGATCATCAGGGGCAGGGACGAACCCGTTCCCGCTTGCTCGACCACCCGGAACAGGTCATCCGGGCTGGCGGGGTAGTAGTAGGGGACGCCGACCTGGAGGCCGTCGATGCCGGCGTCCTGGGCGGCCTTGGCGAGCCGGATCACTTCGCGCATGTCCGTGTGCTGGATGCTCGTGACGGTCGGCACGCGACCCGCCGCCGCCGAGACCGACGCGCGCATGACGGCGACGCGCTCGTCATGGGTGAGGGTCGGGAATTCGCCCCCGGCGCCCGCCACGAGGAGGACGCCGTCGCCGGTGCGGACCCCTCGCTCGATCATGATCTCGATGTTCTTGCGGAGCGAATCGAGGTCCAGGGAGAAATCGTCATGGAACGGCGTCGGCACCGCGACGACCGCCCCGCGGAGCCATTCCCGTGTCGTCGCCGTCGTCATGCCGCCTCCTGTCGAACCTACCGCCAACGCAGATTGTCGACAATCTAGCCGATTCGACCATCCGAAGGGGCCCTTGAACAAGCGGTCGTGAATCACGAGACCGCGGGTAGTCGTCACGCGGTCTCGGTTCGGTGCGGGAGGTCAGGTCAGTCGCAGGTGCCCTTGATCGAGTCGGTCACGACGTGGAAGTCGACGATCTTGACGCGCATGTCGATCTTGCACGTCTGCTCGCCGTCGATCCGGCGGGTCTCGTCGCTCCAGGTGCGCATGAGGTTCGGTCTCCGATACGGTTGGGCATTGGCAACCCCGCGGCGGCGGCGGGCGTGCGCTCGAAGTCTCGACCCGGCGTCGGGCCGAGCGGCAGCGACGGTGTCATCGGCCGGCGTGGACGAATGTCGTGGATCCGGTTTGGCGTCAGGCCAGGTGGCAGGCCTCGTTCCACGTCTCGATGACGGGGGTCTCGCGCTCCCAGCCGAGGATCGACACGGTCGCAGTCCCGAGCGCGAACAGGGCGCCCGACGCGGGCGGCAGATCGAGCCAGCGAGCGGCAAGCACCCGCAGGAAGTGGCCATGCGAGAAGACCACGACGTCGCCGCCCGCGGCGCGGATCCGGGCAAGCACCCGGTCGGCCCGGGCTCCGACCTGCTCGACCGTCTCGCCGTCGGGCCATGGCCCGGTCCAGATCGACCAGCCGGGGTAGTCGGTGCGGATCTCCGCCGTCAGGCGGCCCTCGAGCGCGCCGTAGTCCCATTCACGCAGGTCGCTGTCGACGACGACGACGTCGCCGAAGCCGGCCAGCGCGGCCGTGTCCGCGGCGCGCGACAACGGGCTGGTGAGCACGAGACGGAACGCTGCGCCGGCCAGTCGCCGGCCAAGGGTTCGCGCCTGCTCCCGACCGGTCTCGGTCAGCGGGATGTCGGTGCGGCCTGTGTGACGGCCGAGGCGTGCCCATTCGGTCTCGCCGTGGCGGACCAGCCAGGCGTGTTGCTCCGGCTCGGGGGCCGAACGCGGCGTTGCCCCTGGTGTGGACGGCGTCACGTCGCACCGGCTGCGAGCGATCCGATCACCGATGTCGAGGTGTCGGCTACCCGGACGAGCGAACGGTATGCGCCGAGCCCGCGCGCCAGCAAGGCCAACCCGACGATGACGCCGACGCCGGCGAGGGTCGTCAGGCCCGGATCGGACAGTGCCTCCACGTCCCCATCCTACGGGACCGACGGGTCAGTCCGAACGGCGGGACGGCATCAGTGCGACGACGACCAGCACGACACCGAGCGCGATCGCGACGGTCGGCCACCAGAAGCCGAGGTCGATCGACGGGATCAGTTCCCGAGCGAGGAAGAAGCCGCCGATGATGATCAGGATCAGCCCCGCCACCAGTCCACCGCGCGCCCCGTCCGACCGATCGCTTCGCCGGGCGCGACTCGCCAAGGAGCTGGCCGGCGGACGCGCGTCGCCTGCCGCCCCGCCCATGCCGCCCGCGCCGGGTCCGCCCGGCGGGCGCACCTCGACACCGATGGGTCGTTCCGGGACGACGATCGCCATCACGACATAGACGAGCAGGGCGAGGCCGCCGGTCACGACGATCAGGACGGCCCACACGATCCGGATGATCGACGGGTCGACGTCGAGGATCTCGGCCAGGCCGCCGGCGACGCCCGACAGCATCCGGTCGTCGGGCGACCGATAGAGCCGATCAGTCACATCCCTCCTCCGGATCGAGGACGAACGACCCGGCGTTCGCCTCGGTGCGCAATTCGATCTTCTGCGTGGCAGTGTCGAAACCGGGCGTCGTCCAGGTCGAGCCATCCTGCACGAGGCCATGGTCGCTGTAGTCGTAGCTGGCCACGATGCTCTCCCCGGTATGGAGCTTCAAGGCGATATCCGCCGGGGCGCACAAGCGCACCGCCCCGGCATTGGCGTGGATCGCGCCGCTGGTCGACACATGCGGAAGGGTCAATCCGACCGAGCCCGCGTTGAGCTGGATGTCGATGCCCTGGACCGCCGCGGCCGACTCGAGGTCGACGGTGGCGGCGCCCGCGTTGAGCTGGATTGCGACCGTCCCGACCAATGCGCCCGACAGGTCGATGGTGGCCTGCCCGGCATTGAGCTGGAGGTCGATGTCGGCGCGGACCGCATCGGGAACGGTGACCCGCCACGTGTCGCGCTTGCCGAGCGCCCAGAACGGCTGGCCCCTGTCGTCTCGGGGCCTCACGCGGAGCGTAGCCCCGGTCGCCTCGATATCCGGTCCGATGCCATCGGCGTCCTGGCCGTCCACCGGCCAGGCATTCCCGGATGCGACGGCGATGGTCACAGTGCCGCAGTCGGCTTCGATATCGATCGAGCCACCGGCCGCGGGAAATGCCCCATCCCGGGTCGGGAAGGCCGTCGTCCCCGCGTCCTGGCCACAGGCTCCCGTCGACAGCGTGCCGATGCCGCTGCCCAGGACACCGCCGGCCATGAGCCCGAGGGTCGCCGCGACGATGATCCCGCCGATGAAGCCGAACCTCGTCCGACCGAGGATCAGGCCGACTCCGACCCCGACGAGGATGAGCGGCCAGAGCGTCCATGACCGACCGATCTGGTCGTCGGTCAGGTAGCCCGAGCGGACGGCCAGCGGGACCGCGCCGGTCAGGATCAGGAAGACGCCCCAGCCGAGATATCCGCGCCGGATATGCATGGCCCTACGGTACCCGACCGCCATCGCGGCGCCACTGCCGAATGTCACATTCGGCCGCGACAGGCGTGTGCTAGCCTCGCCGCGAGGCCGGGACCGATCGGTCTGCGACCGGGTGCCAGCGAGGGAGGAACGGGATGCGTTGGAGCGGGTGGCGTGCCAAGGCGCCGTTCAAGCCCTCGATCGCGCCCAAGGTCCTGGCGGTCGTCGACGCGGCGCTCACCGCGCTGGCGGCCGACCCTGACCCCGAGTGTTGGGTCGTCTGGGGCGACGACCCACGATCGCGCTACGTGCTCTTCGTCCCGACTTCGAGCGGGCTGGTCGTGGTCAACGTCCGCGTGTCGATACCGGGTGAGGGCCCGCGCGCCGGCGGCAAGGTCGTGCGCTGGTCGCGCGTCCAACTCGGTGACCTGTCAGTCGAGATCCAGGGCGGCCACCGGCTGGTGACGTTCCAGGTCGAGTCTCACGTGCTCAGCGCCGTCGACGCTGCGGCCGATGCCATCGCGGTCTTCGCTCATGCCCTGTTCGCGGCTGTCGATGGCCGGCCCGCACCGGTCGCCGTCAGGGGCAGGACGGCGACCTCGGCGAAGACCGGGAAGGCGGCCGGGACGCGAGCGGGGGCCCGAGGAGGCGCAACGGCGACGTCCGCCCGCAGGCCTGCCGCCCAGAAAGGATCGCCCTCCTGATCGAGGCCGTCATCTTCGACATGGATGGAGTCATCGTGGATTCGGAGATCTGGTGGGACCAGGTCCGATCGGCCTTCGCCGCGGCGCAGGGGAGGACGTGGACCGCCGACGACCAGGCCGCGGTGATGGGCGCCAACTCCCGGGGGTGGGCGCGCATCATGCGTGACCGCCTCGAGCTCGACATGCCTGAGGCCGTGATCGAACGGACGATCGTCGACGGCGTCGCGGAGCGCTATCGGCGTGAGGGCGCCCCGCTCATCGACGGGGCCATCGAGGCCATCCGCCGGATCGCCACGAGCCTGCCGGTCGCG